>CALPSU020000029.1 GCA_943326315.2 Chryseobacterium gleum | reverse complement strand
TTACATGGAGTTGACATGGAAAAGGGAAGTTTCTTTTTAAATGTTATTGGGATCTTTGCGTTACTATTGTCTAGTACAGCTTTATTAGCTTCGTTAAGAGGAAGTATTAATGAGTTTTTTGATATAGAGGTAAAATTTCATAATCATAAGAAATTGATTGTTGGTCATTTAATTTCAAGACTTGTTTCAATTACATTATTAACTATAATGGGAATAGTTGTAATTGTAATCTATTTTGCACAAACTTTTTTTCTTTCATTCGGCACACATTTATTTGAAGGTAGTGAGGCATTTCATTGGTTTATATTCGGTTTTATAGAGCATGGTTTATCAATATTTTCTAGTTTGATAATTTTCACATTTATTTTTAAATATTTACACGATGGAATAGTTGAATGGAAATTAGCTTTTTCAGGAGCAATAGTAACTTCATTTTTACTTTATTTTGGTCAATTATTGATTAAATATTATTTAGGTAATTTCTTTTTCGCAAAAGATGGAGGGATTGCAGGCACAATGTTGGTAATGCTAACATGGATGTATTATTCTTCTCAAATAATATTTTTTGGCGCGAAATTTACTGCAGTTTACGGTGAAATGGTTGGTAAAAAAATTGTTTTAAGAAACTCTCATTTCTGATTATAGCAATAATTCAGAAATGAGAGTTTGTTTCAATATTTTAAGGGAATTTATTTTTTATAATAATTCTTCAATTATTTTATCCATAGTGAAGCCTTCAGCTTCTGCTCTATAATTTCTAACTAATCGATGTCTAAGGATAGGTTTTGCAACCGCTTTTACATCTTCAATATCTGGTGAGTATTTCCCATTTAATAAAGCGTGGCATTTAGCTCCGATAATTAAATATTGTGATGCTCTTGGTCCAGCACCCCATGTTATATAGTCTTTTGTTATTTGAGGAGCAAATTCACTGTTAAATCTAGTTTTACCAACGAGTTTTACAGCATATTCTAATACATTATCAGATACGGGCACTCTACGAACTAAATCTTGATATTCATTTATTTGGTCCCCGGATAAAATTTGTTTTAATTCCGTTTTAACATCTGAAGTCGTTGATCTAACAATCGCCATTTCTTCATTAAAAGTTGGATAATCAACCCAAATATTAAACATGAATCTATCTAATTGAGCTTCTGGAAGTGGATAAGTTCCTTCTTGCTCAATAGGGTTTTGAGTTGCTAATACAAAAAATGGAGAAGGTAATTTATAATTCACGCCACCTGTTGTAACCGCTCTTTCTTGCATTGCTTCTAATAATGCAGATTGAGTTTTAGGAGGAGTTCGGTTGATCTCATCGGCCAATATAATGTTACTAAATAAAGGTCCTTTAATAAATTTGAAATTTCTATTCTCATCTAATATTTCAGAACCAATAATATCTGAAGGCATTAGATCTGGAGTAAATTGAACTCTATTAAAACTTAATCCAAGTGTTTCTGAAATTGTATTTACAAGAAGTGTTTTAGCTAGTCCCGGAACACCAACTAATAAGCAATGTCCTTTTGAAAAAATTGAAATTAATACTTGATCCACAACATCGTCTTGTCCGACAATTACTTTGTGAATTTCATTTTTAAGTTCTTTATAATGTGCTACTAAATTTTCTGCTGCTAATTTATCTGACATAAAAGTGATATTTAATTTTGATAAGTGATAAAAATACTAATAAAAATTTTAAATCATTTTTGTATCCATGAATTTTTAAAATTACATACTCTGTAAGCAGGATCTATATTTATATAAACAGTTGAGATTTTTGTTTTGATCCAATTCTTTACAATATTTTGTTTTTTATCATTTTCAGATGCTCTTTTAATTAATGCGTAATCATCATTTAAATTTGCTCTATGAGGTTCTGTTCTTTCTGTTAATCTAACAATTCTAACACCTTGCTTTCTTTCGTAAATATCAGTGTATAAGTTTGGAGTAGAAATATCTCCTTTTTCCATAGCATCTGTTAAAACAAAAATTTGTTGATCTACTTGATTTAAATCCTCCATATCCCAAGTTTGTTCTCCTGTAATTGGATTTGTGATTATACCTTTATTTTGTTTTGTTAACTCATCATTTGAATATTTAATTACAGCTTCTTCCCAAGTGATTTTACCAGTTTTTAATTCAGCATAACATGAATCCATCTTTTCAGCTGATGAAACCAAAGATTGACTACTAAATTCAGGCATTATTAATATATGTCGACAAGTATAATCATCACCCTTTCTTTCAACCATTGTTACAATATGATAACCATAAGTTGTTTCAAATACTTCTGAAATTTCTCCGACCTTTAAATTAAATAATGCAGCTTCAAATTGAGGAACCATCATTCCTCTTGTTGCAGAAATTTTCCCGCCTTGTGAAGCACTTCCAGGATCCATTGAATTTATTCTAGCTTGAGTTTCAAAACTTTTACCACCAATAATTAAACTTCGAATTTCTACTAACTTATCAAAGGCCTTCTTTTTATCATCCTTATTAATCGTTGGATAATTTACTATTTGCTGAAAACTTAATTGTGTGTTTATCAATGGTACGCTATCTACAGGTATTTTTGAGTAGAATTCTTTAACTTCTTTTGGAGTAACGGATGATTCAGAAGTTATTTTATGCTCCATTTCTTTTGATAATAATTTATCTTTTATTGATTCTCTAAATTCCTTTTTAATTTCTGTTGTTGTTTTTCCGTAATAATCTTCTAATTTTTGACGACTACCAATTTGTTTCTCTATAACTCTAAGTCTACTTTCCATTTCGCTTTCAACTTGAGCATCTGGAATTACTAAACTGTCTATTTTTGCTTGATGTAGTAATAAATTTTGAAATAATAAATCTTCTAAAACTAAACAATCTGTTAATGCGTCAATCGGAGTTCCTGATTGTGTTTCTTGCGTTATTTGAGATTGGATATCTGACATTAAAATAATATTTTCTCCAATTTGTGCTGCTATTTTATCTATTGTTATTGTTTGATTTTGTCCAAAACATAAATTCGAGATTAGAAATATAATTAGAGAAATATTTTTTTTAATGTTCATTATTTATGAGTTGTTATATTATTCTAAAATAGTTTAAAATAAAGTTTTTTGCTTGTGTAATTATTTTTTTCCTAATGAATATAAAACAGATCTGTTAATTTTAATTGGGTATTTTAATTTTAATTCATCCAACCATTTCTTCTCTAAATAATTTTGATAGTCAGACGTTATAATTCCCTTAGCTTCATTCAGTTCTTTTAGAGTAGGGGAGATTATTTCCGTAATTTTAATAACATAAAATTTTCCATCTAATTCAAAAGGCTCATTATTTCCAAGAGTGAAAGTTCTGTTTTTTAAAAATGAAGTTTGTTCTTGTTCAAATTTATTTGTTCGAACTCTTAAGTTTAATTCACTGTCTTTATTTATTAATTCAATAACATGTTTCGAATTAATAGTGTCATTTTGTATCATTTTAAAAACCTGGTCTGCAATTTTTTGATTATAACATTCATATACTAATGCGTCTAATCTTTTACCCCAGGTATATAATGATCGATTTTCATTAAAGTATGCTTTAACTCCAATTGTATCTTGTATTGCTTTGTTCCAAACTTTATCAGTCATGATTTCATATAATATTATTCCATCATGATACTCGTTCATTAAAGCTTTAAATTCAGGATATTTACTTTCTAATTTAGATTCTTCATATTTTAAAATTTCTTCTTTCTCCCATTTATTATATTGATTTTTTAATGCAATTTGAATATTTTCTTTTGTTATTCCTCTTTGATTATTTTGAAGAAAAACTGCAAAAGATTTTTGGGTGTAGTTTTTCCCGTCTAATTTAAAAAGTGTTTTATCAGACTTTAATTTATCAGCTGACCAAGTTCCTTGAAAACATGTAGAATCAAGGTTTTTCTCAAACCACTTAAAAGTTTTCTTAGTTTTATCCTGGTAATTATAAGCTGTTTTAAGTTTTTGAACATAAGAATCTTGAGTTTTCATTGCTCGTTCATCTTTATTTACTTTATTCTGTAATTCTTTCTTTGCTGATTCAAAAGTTGGAACATCAGACCATTCAAGACGTTTAATTATATGAAATCCATAATCTGTCTTTATCGGTTTACTATAATCTCCATTATTTTTTAATTCAAATGCCGCATTTTCAAATTCTGTAACCATTCTTGTAGTTGTCCCGGTACCAAAAGGTGGTAAAGCTCCATTTTTATTATTTGAACTTGGATCATCTGAATAATTTTTTACTAAATCTTCAAATTTTTCACCTTTTGAAAGTTTTTCGTATATCTCATCTACTTTCTTTTTTGCTAATTCGATATCCGCTGAAGATGAGTTTTTAGTTATAGCTACCATAATATGAGCTGTTTTAATTGTACCTCTTGCTGGCCTGCTATCTGTAACATTAATTATATGGTAACCAAAACGTGTTCTTACAGGATTTGAAATGTCACCTATTTTAGTTTTATAGGCTGCATCTTCAAATGGATAAACCATCTGAAAAGCTGTAAAAAAACCTAAATCACCGCCATTTGATTGAGCTGATGGATCTTCAGATCCACCTTTAGCTTTTGCAACATCATTAAATTTTTCACCTTTAAAAATTCTTTCTTTTAATGCCAATGCTTTATTATAGGCTTTTAAGGTGTCAGCTGGTACTGCATTTTGATCTAGACGAATAAGTATGTGAGAAGCTCGTAATTCAGTTTTTGTTCTTTCGTAGGCCTCGTTTACCATTGCTTCGTTTTTAGCTGAATCAATAAGATATGGTGCTGATAATTGCTTTCTATAACCTGAAAGTTCTTCTTTTAATTTTGAAATAGTATCGTATCCCAAATTTTCAGCTTCAGTGACTTTAAGTTTAAATTTTGTAAATAATTCCATATAATCATCCAAAGACTTAGAATCAAATTGTGGATTACTATTGTTTTTTAAATAAATTTGAGAAAATTCGGATTTAGTGATTTTTTTATTTCCAATCTCCATTATTACAGAGTCTGTCTGACTATAACTAACTAAAGATAATGCCGATATAAAAATTAGCAATAAATATTGTTTCATAAATTTATATTTTTTTATTGTGTTATTATTATTTCCAAAAGTGTAACGAAGAAATTATTGTTTTATTTTATGCTGTAATTAGGAGCCTCTCTAGTAATAGTAACATCATGTGGATGAGATTCTTTCATTCCTGCATTTGTTATACGAATAAATTCAGCTTGTTTCAATCTCTCAATAGTTGGAGCTCCGCAATACCCCATTCCAGCTCTCAAACCACCAATAATTTGATAAATTACTTCAATCAAATTACCTTTATATGCAACTCTACCTGAAATTCCTTCAGGTACAAGTTTTTTTACATCGTCTTCGGCATCTTGGAAATATCTATCTTTTGAACCTTTTTGCATAGCCTCCAATGAACCCATACCTCTATACGATTTAAATTTTCTACCTTCAAAAATAATTGTATCACCAGGTGATTCTTCCACTCCGGCAAACATTGATCCAACCATTATTGTATCTGCACCAGCAGCAACAGCTTTCACTATATCACCTGTATAACGAATACCACCATCTGCAATTACAGGAACTCCTGTACCTTCAAGTGCTTTCGCAACATCATTAATTGCAGTTAATTGAGGTACTCCTACACCAGCAATTATACGAGTTGTACAAATAGAACCTGGACCAATACCAACTTTCACAGCATCTGCTCCAGCTTCAACTAAATATTTAGCAGCAGCTGCAGTAGCAATGTTACCAACTACTACTTCTAGTTTAGGGTATTTTAATTTAACTTCTTTCAATTTCTCAACAACACCTTGTGTGTGACCATGAGCAGTATCAATAATTATTGCATCTACACCAGCCTCAACAAGCGCATCAACTCTTTCGATAGTGTCATTAGTTACGCCAACTGCCGCAGCCACCCTTAAACGACCAAATGAATCTTTACAAGAGTTAGGATGTTCTTTAACTTTAATAATATCTCTATAAGTTATCAATCCAATTAATCGATTTTCAGAATCAACGACAGGTAATTTTTCAATTTTCTTTTCTTGAAGAATATCTTCAGCAGTTATTAAATCTGTTCCGTCAATTGCCGTAACAATGTCTTTAGTTGTCATCACTTCACGAATAGGACGATTTAAATTTTTCTCAAAACGTAAATCTCTATTTGTAACAATACCAACTAGTTTTCGATCTTTATCAATTATAGGAATACCTCCAATGCTATTTTCTTTCATAGAAAGACGGGCATCTTTTACAAGTGCATCTTCGTGAAGAGTAACAGGATCTAATATCATTCCGCTCTCAGATCTTTTCACTTTTCTAACTTCTAATGCTTGTTCAGAAATTGTCATGTTTTTATGAATAACTCCAATTCCACCTTGTTGAGCAATAGCTATTGCAAGTTTTGATTCTGTTACAGTGTCCATTGCAGCAGAAATAATTGGAGTGTTTAAAACGATATTTCGAGTGAAATTACTTTTTAATTGAACTTCTCTAGGTAGTACTTCTGAATAAGCAGGAACTAATAATACATCATCGTATGTTAATCCTTCTCTAATTTGACTAATATCTGAAAGTGACATGTTGAATCTATTTTTAGTAAATTCGTGCAAAGATAACATTGTTTAGCAATTTTTGCTTCAAAAAGGATGTTAATGTTAATTAAAAATTACACCTTTTTCTAAAAAAAATGTTAAATATTTAGATTTTATTTCAAATATATGTTTTAATAGGGTAACATTGTATTGTGGAACAAATCAGATATAAATATTTAGTAATTTTATTTTTTATTTTCTTAGCAGGAGATTTTTTTGCCCAATTAGACAAAAAATCTTTTCGAGATAGTCTAAAAGTAATTCAATTATCAGGAGTTGTAGTTTCGGAAAATGGACTTGATCAATTACCTCATACAACAGTTTTTGACATGTCAACTAGACACGGTGTAATTTCCGATTATTATGGATTTTTCTCCTTAGTTACTTATCCAGGAGATACTCTAATGTTTTCTTATTTTGGATATAAAACATCTAGCTTTATAGTTCCTGACACCTTGAAAGAAAATAGGTATTCTATAATTCATATGCTTCAAGAGGATACAATTAATCTTCCAGAAGTAACTGTTTATCCATGGCCTTCACGTGAAAATTTCGCAAAAGCTTTTATTGACATGGAGCCATATAGTGACGAATTTAGAAGGGCTCAACAACAATTATCTGGTGAAAATATAGCGTTTGCAGCAGCTCATTTAGAATCAGATGCATCACTTTCATTTGGTTCAGTTCAAAATCAACAATACACTAAACTTTATTCGAATGGTCAAATGCCAGTTAATAATTTCCTAAACCCTTATGCTTGGGCTAAATTTATTGATGAATGGAAAAAAGGGAATTTAAAGAAGAAGTAATTTTAAATATATACAAGCACTTCTAATTGATTAAAAAATAATCTTAAATCTGCCTATTATTTAGGAATTTTATTAATTTTGTAAAATCATTCTAATAAATTAATAAATGGAAATTGGAAATAATCTTAAAATTCTTAGAAAAAGATTAAAGAAATCTCAAGAAGATGTTGCTAATGACTTGAAGTTAACAAGATCTTCTTATAGCGGCTATGAAAATGGTGTAGCTCAACCTAATCTAGAGAATCTAATTGCTTTTAGTGATTATTACAAAGTTCCTATTGATGATTTAGTAAGAAAAGATTTTGATAATTTTTCAGAAAGTGAATTAGAAAGACTAGATAAGGGCTTATATTCAGATGTAAAAGGTCAAAAACTTCGTGTATTAACTTCTCTTGTAAACGAACAGGAAGAAGAGTTAATTGAGATGATTACTCTAAAAGCAAGTGCTGGTTATACTTCTGGTTATGCAGATCCTGATTATTTAAAAGTTTTACCCACTTTTCATCTACCTTTTCTTTCCAAGAATAAAAAATATAGATCTTTCCCAATTCAAGGAGATTCAATGCCTCCTGTAGTTGAGGGTTCTTATGTTGTAGCTGAATTTATTCAAAATTGGATGACTATTAGAGATTCAACACCTTGTATTGTTGTGACTAAAGAAGATGGGATTGTTTTTAAAGTTGTACATAATTTGCTTGATTCGATTCAGTCATTTCAGTTGTGTTCAACAAATCCGTTTTACTCGCCATATTTCGTGCATGCAAATGATATTATTGAAATCTGGAAGTTTGTAAATTATATTTCTCCGGAATTACCTGAAATAAGATTAGCAGATAATGATTTAACTAAATCATTACAGGATTTAAAAAGGGAAATACATGAATTAAAATCTATGATTATCCGTTAATTTTTTATTATTAAACTTAATAACTCATTTTCGGCATTAACTTTCTCTTCTAAAATTAATGATTGTAAAGCAATTTGAAAATCATTCTTATTGCAATTTATAATTGATGTTAAATCAGTAATAGTTTTTGCTGATTTATTTAAGGTTTCAATTATAATTTTTGAAATTTCTGAAATACTTAATTTATTCATATTTTCATTTTTACAAACATCACATTTTCCACACTTAAAAGGTGATTGATCAAAATAGATTAAAAGCTGAGAAAGCCTACAAGTATGGTTTTCTAAAAATTTAATCGCAGAATTAAGTCTTTTTTCAGAATTAGATTTTCTATTTTGATAAGCTTCATGCGATATTCTAATATAATCATCCGGAAATCTTTCATGTAGCAAAGTTACAGTAGGCAATGACGATTGCCATGTAATATCTATTATTCCGTATTTTTCTAATAATTTAAATTGGTTGTTTATTTCCGTTACTGTGGTATTCAAACGTTTTGAAAATTCAATTTCATTTATTTCAAAAAACCGTTCAAATATTCCAGGATAACTCCTTGATAACATTGTTATTAAAGGTGATAATTTGTCATGTTTTATTTGAAAACTATATAATTCTGTATTTCCAATTGCGATCCTTATTTTTGTAGGGTGAAAAACACTTTCAGTAAAGATTAAATCATTATTTAGTTCTAGAATTTTTAAAGAATGAAAGGTGTCAGACATATTTAGTTGAAATTTATCTGTCAATTTTTTTATTTCAAATGGGTATGTTTCATCTTTTCCCGAACCAATTGCAATTTTCAAATGATTACATAATGCTCTATAAGTTGTTTTTATTGAATTTAAAGGAGGGAATTGCTTTTCTGTTGTCTCTTGTAATTTATGAATATCAGATTCTTCCCAAAAGGCAATAGTAGAAGATTCCTTACCATCTCTACCAGCTCTACCAGCTTCTTGAAAATAAGCTTCTAAATTATTTGGAAACTCAAAATGTAACACAAATCGCACATCTGGTTTATCGATACCCATACCGAAAGCATTAGTTGCTACCATTATAGATGTATTGTTTTGAAGCCATGATTCAAGCATTATCTTTCTATCTTCACCACTCATTCCTCCATGATAGATACCAACGCTTAATTTTGAAGCATGTAAAAGTCTTGCAATATCTTTAACACTTTTTCTTGTTTGACAATAAATAATTCCTGATTTTCCTTGATTGTTTTCACAATAGTTCAAAATTGAAGCTATTTTGTTTTGAACTTTTATAGCTTCGTAACTTAAATTAGGTCTAACAAATGAGCCTTCAATTATTTTACATTCCTTTAACTTTAATTGGTTAATTATGTCGATTTGAACAGACTTAGTTGCTGTTGCGGTTAGAGCGATTATTGGTACATTCGGATGAATATCTCTTAAATCAGATATATTTTTATAAGATGGCCTAAAGTCATGTCCCCATTCCGAAATACAATGAGCTTCATCTACGACAATCAATGCTATGTCCATTAATTTAAAACGTTCTATAAAAACTGGTGATTTAAGTCTCTCAGGAGAAGTATAGAGAAAATCAAGTCCTCCAAACCTAGCATTATCAAGTGTGATGTCAATTTCCCGGTAACTCATTCCGCTAACAATTTCTTTTGCTCGAATCCCTCTATTTGTGAGGTTTTTAACTTGGTCTTGCATGAGAGCAATTAAAGGGGAAATAACGATAGTTAAACCTTCTCTAGCTATACCTGGGATTTGAAAACAAATTGATTTACCGCCTCCTGTTGAAAGAAGTGCAAGTGTGTCATGACCATAAATAACATTGTCGACAATTTCTTCTTGAAAAGGCCTGAAGTTGTTGAACCCCCAATATTTTTTTAGTATTTCTCGACTTTTATCCATTTGAATTTAAAATGTAAAATTATAAATTTATAGATATGAAGATGCTAATATCCTATAATTTAAAAGAATATAAATAGTAAATACTTAACTATAGTCTTGAGACTGTAATTTTACTTGTAATTGACTGTATTCTCATAGTTTTTATTTAAATTCGCAAATCTGAAATAAAATAATTATGCTAAACGAGACAATTTCAATAAATGTAACAAGAACTAAAAATTCTCATATTAACCAAGTTGATTGGGACAACATTCCTTTTGGTAAAATATTTTCTGATCATATGTTAGTGATGGATTATGCTAATGGTGAATGGAAACAGGCTGAAATTATACCTTTTGGTGATTTATCATTAAACCCTGCTACTTCTGCTTTACATTACGGTCAATCTGTTTTTGAAGGAATGAAAGCTAATAAAGGAGAAAATGGAGATGTTTTTATTTTTAGACCTGAAATGAATGCAAAGAGATTTAGAGAATCTTGTGAGCGTATGTGTATGGCTACTATTCCTGATGATGTTTTTGTAGAATTAGTAAGGAAATTGGTTGATGTAGAACGTGATTGGATTTCAACTAAGCCAGATTACTCTTTATATATTCGTCCGTTTATGTTTGCTACTGATGATTATATTGGTGTTAAACCTTCCGAAACTTATAAATTTGTAATTTTCACTTGTCCAGTAGGTACTTATTATACTGAACCAGTAAGTGTTAAAATAGAAGAGCATTATACTAGAGCTGCTTCAGGAGGAGTAGGAATTGCTAAAACAGCTGGAAATTATGCCGCTGCTTTATATCCTGCAAAACAAGGTCAACTTCAGGGTTTTCATCAATTAGTTTGGACGGACGCTAAAGAGCATAAATATATTGAAGAATCAGGAACAATGAATATTTTATTCATGATTAATGATATTTTAGTAACTCCTTCAGAAGATTCAGACACTATATTAAGAGGTACTACAAAAAGAGCTGTTCTTGAAATTGCTAAAAATTGGGGAATCAAAGTAGAGGAAAGAAAAGTTTCTGTTGAAGAAGTAATTAAAGGAATTAAGGACGGTTCTATAACTGAAGTTTTTGGAGCTGGAACTGCTGCAACAATTGCTCACATTGTTAAAGTAGGATTTAGAGATGAGATATTAGAGTTAAGCCCTGTTGAATCTAGAACTTTTTCTAATAAAGTTAAAAAATATTTAGATGATTTAAAGTCTGGTAAAATTGAAGATACTAACGGTTGGTGTTTAAAATTTTAAATATTTACATTAATATATACCAAAAAAGCTTCTTGAATTACAAGAAGCTTTTTTTTATAAATTAGTTTTAATGAAAAGTTTTGTTTGGAAATTTAAGACTTTTCAGATTTTTTTCTGAATACAAAGTTTATATAAATTAATAAGTTTTTTAACCAGTCAAGATAAAGAGCTATACTAAAGAAAAGACTCATAAGCCAAAGCACGATTATATTGCTCCAAAATGTAGATATTTTATTTCCTAAAACATATTTGTAAGGACTGTAAAAATGACAATTTAAAAAACTTTCATTTTTAGGATCATTAAAAATAGGGGTGTCTTTTTGTTTAATGCGATTATCAATTATGATTAATTTATCTACTTCTCTTCGATTTGTTACCAAATCATTTAAACTCTCATTTTCATTTTTATTTTTTAATTCAGAATATTTTTTTTCACCAATTTTTTTAATTAAAAGTTCAATTTCTGATGTTTTTTCATTATAAGTTTTAATAAATTGCGTATTTAAAATATTTAAAAAGTTGTTTAAATTATTTATTAGAATAATGTTATTTTGACCTTTTTTTATTTTTTTTAAATCATTTATGCAGTTTTCACACTTTAAATTTGACCAGTTTGAATTTTCAGAATTTATTTCATTTAATAATATTTTTTTACTACTTAAAAAAGATGGTTCATTAATTTTAGAATCGATGATGTTATTAATGTTTTTCTTCATTTCAGGGATCCAAAAATCTTTTTTCCATGAAGCATAACTTTTACTTTGATTTAGATCGTAAAAATATTTTGAAGATTCATTGCTTTTTGATTGAGTAACAGCTAGTGCTTCATAAGCCCATCTTGCAGACATGCTATTTCCCAGCCAAGGCACTTCGTTTGATTTAGGGAAAATTGGATTTAACTTATCGAATTTCACAATTACACCACTAAATAACAATTGTGGAATTATAATTATAGGGACAAGAATATAAATGACTTTTACTGAATTAAAAGCACTTGAAATATTTAATCCGACAATATTTGCTAAGAAAGAAATTGAAAACAAAACTAACCAATACTGAAGAAATAAGCCATTTATTTCTAATATTGAATTCCCTATTAATGTAAATAAAAACGACTGGATTCCAGAAATTATAAATAAGATAGATAACTTTGAAAAAATATAACTACTTCGTGATAGATTTAGAAAACTTTCTCGTTTTAGAATTTTTCTATCCTTAAATATTTCTTCAGCAGAAACAGTCAGTCCTAAAAATAATGCTACAATTACGGATATGAAAATGTATTGAGGGATATTCTCATTTTCATAAAATGAATAACCTTTATTCAGGTCACCATAATACTTTACGAAAAAAGATAATACTAATGCTAAAACTGGAGCTTCTAGCATATTTATTATCATATATTGTTTATTAGCAATCTTACTTAAAACATCCCTTAGAAAGAAAACTTTAAATTGATTAATTCTATTAGTCTTTTTAGAACTACCGTTTATGCTAAATTTTTGCTCCTTTATTAAAGATGCGTTTATATTTTCCTTATAAAGGCTATTCCATTCTTCTGGAGAAGTTTTTCTATGTGAAGTTAAATTCCCATATTCATCTACTACTTTAGATTCGATAATGTTAAATATTTGTTCAGGATTTACATTTCCACAAATGTAACATTCTCTTTCGTTTGCGTTTACGTGATGTATATGTGTTTTAAAGTAAACAACAGCATCTATTGGATCACCATCAAAAATAGGAAACCCACCTTTATCTAATATTAATAATCTATCAAACATTTTATAGATTTCAGAAGAAGGTTGGTGGATTACTACAAAAATTAATTTTCCTTTGAGTGATAATTCTTTTAGTAAATCAATAATGTTTTCGGAATCCCGAGAGGATAATCCCGAAGTTGGTTCATCTACAAACAATACGGAAGGCTCTCTTATTAATTCTAAAGCAATATTTAATCGTTTTCTCTGACCTCCTGAAATTGTTTGATCGAGAGGGTTTCCAACAATTAGTTCTTTAATTTCTAAAAGTCCTAAAGAGGTAAGTGTTTCTAATACCTTTTTTTGAATTGCTTTTTGTGATAAATTATTGAAACATAATTTTGCGTTGAAATATAAGTTTTGATAAACCGATAATTCTTCGATTAACAAATCATCTTGGCTTATAAATCCAATTATTCCCTCTAATTTCTTTTTTTCTTTATGGACATCAATGCCATTAATTAAAACAGAGCCTTTAGAGGGGGAGAGATTCCCGTTTAAAATATTTAAAAAAGTTGATTTTCCAGCACCAGAACCTCCCATAATCCC
>CALPSU020000028.1 GCA_943326315.2 Chryseobacterium gleum | reverse complement strand
GAAGAACAAATTAAATTAGATAATGAATATCAAAAATCATTTAGATTATTAGTTCAAGGATTAAGATTGTCAAATAAAAAAGCAAAATATTATCCGGATGCGAATAGTACTTTAAGATTAAGCTACGGAACTGTTAGCGCACTTCCTGCTGATGCTAGAAACGATGCTAAAATAAACAACTATACAACTCTTCAAGGTACTATAAATAAATACAAACCAAATGATCCAGAATTTGATTTACCTAAAAGATTAATCGAATTGAATGCTGCTAAAGATTATGGTCAATATGGTGATAAGGATGGTTATATGCCTGTCAACTTTCTAACAAATAATGATATTACAGGAGGAAATTCTGGATCTCCAGTATTAAATGGGAAAGGAGAATTAATTGGATTAGCTTTCGATGGTAATATTGAAGCAATGGCTGGAGATGTTATTTTTGATCATCAATTTCAAAAAACTATTAATTGTGATATTCGTTACGTATTATTTATTATTGATAAATATGCAGGAGCAAAACACATAGTTGATGAAATGGATATTATTAAATAATATCTAAAATATAATAAACCAAAAAGGCTTGTTTCTATTGAAACAAGCCTTTTTGGTTTTACAAATTATTTTTGATACTCATATTTTACTGTTTTTATTTTCTCCAAGAATCGAACGCTTTAATTTGTGGCGTATTCATTTTATCTAACTTTTTAACTTCATATTCCATATAAAAATTTCTATCTACCTCTGGTAAAGTCACTTGAATAACCCTACCCGCTCGTAACAATGTAATATGCTTTAAATCATTATCAAAATATTTCAACCATTTATCTAATTCTCCTAAACAGGAATATCCATTTATAGCTATTATTTCATCTTCCAACATTAATCCCCCTAAATTGGCTGGGCTACCTGGATATATAACTTTAACAATAAAACTATTACCTTGAGGAACAGTTTTAAACCCTAATCTTCCGTGTGAATAAAATTGAGAAGGTCGATGGTGTAATTCTAACCCAATGTATTCAAATGCTTCTGTTAAAATTGACTCATATGGACGATTACCATGAATAAAATCATTGAAAAATGAATCAAAAGAAATTCCAGAAACATTTTCTAATACAGCTTTATAATCCTCTTCTGAAACCCCTTTTCCTTTTAAATAGAAATCAAAATACAAACGCTTCATTACTGTATCAAGTCCAAATTTATCATCTGTTGCTTGAAGCAACATTATATCAGTAACAAATGCTAACAAACATCCTTCTGTATAAATCGAAACTTTACGAGCAGGTGTTCCTGGAACATAACCATCTAGCCAAGTATCGAAAGAAGATTCTGCAACAGAATAATTAAAACGTCCATGATTATCAAAATGCTTTTGCAATTGCTTGTTCATTTCGAATAAATACTGATCTAAATTGAAAACTCCACTTTTATACAAAAATAAATCTCCCATGTACGTAGTAATTCCTTCACAAATATATCCTAATTCAGAATAATTTTCCTTTGTAAAATCATATGGAAACATATCAGCAGGTCGAATAGATTTCACATTCCATGTATGGTATAATTCATGTGAAGAAACTCCTAACAATTCTTTATATAATGGTCCGAAAACATCATAACTAGGACCTAAAGTTATAACTGTAGAACGAAGATGCTCTACACCGTGATAAGCCTTATAAGGAAGTATGTGAATCAAAAAGTGATATTCAGGTACTGGAAATTCCATAAATTTATCCAGTTGTTTTGAAGTAAATGCTTTAAAATCTTTAACTAATCTTTTCCAATCAGGTTTCACTTCTCCATTCAACCATAAATGAAAAATTGTACCATTTACCTCGTACTGATTATAGTGTAATGTATCCGAACAGATAAAAGGAGAATCTGCAAATTCATCAAAATTACTTGCCGATAAAATATTTTCATTTTGTTTCATCGAACCAGCTACTTTCCATTCCTTAGGAATATTTAGCTGTAATTCAATTTTATCATCCTTTGTTTCATCCGTAAAGACACAGCAATTTACTGGATTTACATATAATTGATCTTGACTTAAAAAAGTTGAACCAGCATTTAGTTCAGAAGCATAGTATGAATACTCAACTCTAATTTCCGTTTTGCCTTCTGTTTCAACCTCCCAAGAATCTTTTACTAATTTCTTAAAGGAAACAACCTTATTGTCCTGATCAAAAACACGAAATCCTTTTACATTTTTCGCGAAATTACCTAATTCATATCTACCAGGTCTCCAACTTGGGAGTTGGACGATTGTTGATTTAGAATTAATAGTAAAAGTTGCCGTTATTGAAATATATTGTTGTGATGGATTTTCACATGAGAAAGTATATTTTGTCATTTCATCGAGTTTTTAATGGATATTTTAATTTGATTTTTCAATACAAATAATATTATCATGTTCGGGTAAATCTTCTCTTGAAGTAATCTTTATCAATTTAGATACACGTTCTTTTGTACCTTCTAATTTGAAGATGTCATAAAAAGTAAAATCATCAATAAAATCTATCAATTCATTTATTTGATATTGATTATCTCGTTTTGCAGAAAGTTCAACTATTAAAATTGGTTTATATTTTGAAATTGTTTCACTCGCACCTTTTAATACGGACAACTCGAAACCTTCAACATCAATTTTTATAACCTTTGGTTGAATATTTTCATTTAAAGAATCATCTAATTTCCGAACTTCAATTGGATAAGAATTAGAATTATCATCTTTTATTATTAGAGAAGCCCCTCCTCTATTCACTTGCCAATTATCGTAAATAACAGATTGAGTATTTTCTGATCCTAATGCAAAATCATGAGCTACTACATTTTTAATATTATTTAGTTCAAGATTGAATTGAAATAATTTAAACGTTTCTGGATGAGCTTCAAATGCAATAACTTTACCAAAATCACCAACTTTTTTAGCTGCAAAAACTGTCATTAAACCAATATTAGCACCTACATCTATGAAACAATCACCTACTTTTAAGACCTGTTTTAAAAAAAATAAAATTCCTTTTTCATAGGTTCCTGTTTGAAAAAGAGATAATTCGACACCATTATCAATACTAGGATTAATTTTTAAATCAAAACCATGAATTGTTCGAATTATATGTTCCCCAACTTTTTCAGGTTTAGGAAGCAATAATTTTGGTAAAAACACAGACAATCTTCTAATTCCTCGAATATCCTTATCTCTCAAGAAACTAATCAAACGATGCGAAAGAGGATATTTACGGAATTTAAATTTTGACATTTTTACACGTACATTTCAAGTTGAATCTGATAAATTTTCTCATCCGATAAATAAGCATCGTATGGCATCATTTTATCAATTACTCCATTTGGAGTAATTTCAATAACTCTATTAGCAACAGTTTGAACTAATTCATGATCATGAGAAGTAAACATCATTGATCCTTCAAAAGCAGTCATACCATTATTTAAAGCAGTTATAGATTCTAAATCTAAGTGATTCGTAGGTTCATCCATCATTAATAAATTTGCTTTTGCAAACATAACTTTAGACAACATACATCTCACTTTTTCCCCTCCCGAAAGAACATTTGCACTTTTCAATGCCTCTTCACCTGAGAATAACATTCTACCTAAGAATCCACGTAAATTCACCTCTTCTTTTTCCTCATCTGTTTGAGCATATTGTCTCAACCATTGAATTAAAGGAAGATTATCCTCAAAAAAAGTATGATTATCATTTGGTAAATAGGCAGTGGTAATAGTAGTTCCATAGATAAAATCTCCTGAATCTGCTTTTGTTTGCCCATTCAATATTTCAAATAAAGCAGTAATTGCAACTGAATTTTTAGATAAAATAACTGCTTTATCTCCTTTATTTAAAGTAAACGTTAAATTTTTAAATAAAACTTCTCCATCCACAATTTTACTTAAATTATCAACTGATAAAATTTGATTTCCAGCATCTCTTTCTTGGTGAAAAGTAATTCCTGGATATCTTCGACTAGAAGGTTGAATTTCTTCTAAATCCAATTTATCAATCATTTTTCTTCTACTCGTAGCTTGTTTAGATTTTGAAGCATTTGCCGAAAAACGAGAAATAAAATCTTGTAATTCTTTTTTCTTCTCCTCGGCTTTTTTATTCTTATCAGATCTCTGACGTAAAGCTAATTGAGAAGATTGATACCAGAAAGAATAATTCCCTGTAAAAATTTGAATTTTAGAAAAATCAATATCACAAACGTGTGTACAAACCGTATCCAAGAAATGTCTATCGTGAGAAACTACAATAACTGTATTTTTAAAATCTAATAAAAAGTCTTCTAGCCAAGTAATTGTTTTAGCATCTAAATCATTTGTAGGCTCATCTAATACTAATACATCCGGATTACCAAATAATGCTTGAGCAATAAGAACTCTCACTTTTAAATTATTTGGAATATCTTCCATTAACATCGAGTGAAAAGATTCTTCTATTCCTAAATTACTTAAAAGAGATGCTGCATCCGTTTCTGCATTCCATCCTTCAAGATCAGCAAATTCTCCTTCTAATTCTGAAGCGCGCATTCCGTCAGCATCTGAAAAATCTTCTTTGGCATATAGAGCATCTTTTTCAATCATGATTTCGAACAGTCGTTTATGCCCCATGATAACAGTCTGTAAAACAGGAAAAGCATCAAACTCAAAGTGATTTTGACTCAATACTGCCATTCTTTTACCTGGCTCCAATTCAGTTCTACCTTTAGTAGGTTCTTGATCGCCTGTTAATATTTTAAGAAAAGTGGATTTCCCTGCACCATTAGCTCCGATCACACCGTAGCAGTTTCCTTCAACGAACTTTAAATTAACATCATCGAAAAGCACACGCTTTCCAAATTGAAGAGATAAATTGTTTACCGTTATCATATAAATTACCTGAAATTTGGGCCAAAGATACGTTAATATTACTTTAGACTAAAGACTTTAATCTAAAAGATTTTCAATCAATCTTAAAAATAAATAGCCTTTATTATAAACATCTACTCAATAAAAAAAGTATTTTTGAATAAACTATAAATTTCATACTTATGAAAAAATTAATTTTAATACTATTAGCAATAAGCTCAACTTCCTATTTTGTGACAATTGCACAAGAAAATAAAGAAATTTCTAAATCAGAAAAAAAAATATTTATTATTTTATTAAATGATGGTAATCAGCACAAAGGAGAAATACTAAGCGATGATGGTCGTGAAATTTTGATTTTATCGGAAAAAATCGGAAAAGTATATATTGAAAAAAGTAAAGTCAAAGAAATTAAAGAATTTAAAGAAGAAGTAGCTGTTTTGTATGAAGGGGAATTAATAGAAGAAAGCCCTTTCACAACTAGATATGCTTTTACTTCAAATGCATTACCAATTAAGAAGGGTGTAAATTATGCAATGGTTAATTTATATGGTCCTGAAGTTCATTTTGCGGTTTCAGATAGACTATCACTTGGAGTAATGGCTACTTGGCTAGCTAGTCCAATTGGATTTAATATTAAATATACAATTCCAACAAAAAATAAAAACTTAAATTTTGCATTTGGAAGCATTTTAGCGTCATCCGGTTATTTCAACAATTCAAATGGATATGGTGGTTTAGGATGGGGAACTATTACATATGGGAATAGAACGAATAATATGAGTTTTTCAGCTGGATACGGGTCTATAGGTAACTTCTCGAATAGCTCTAAATATAGAGGTGGTGCACTTTTCTCTCTTGGTGCAATTAAAAAAATAGGCAAAAAAGTAAGTTTCATTTTTGATTCTATGCTTTCTTTTACTGAAAAAAGGGAAACTAATTCAATTTATCCTGCTTCTATATTTGATGTAAACGGGAATGATATCACAGTATATGAACCAATAACAGAAACTAAAATGGTTCAAAACTTTGCATTCTTTTTAATGCCTGGTGTACGCTTCCAAATGTCGGACAAGAAAGCTTTCCAAGTTTCTATGGCTGGAGTTAGAAATGTACATGGAAATGATGTAACATCATTTCCTATACCAATGTGTTCTTGGTTTTTCAAATTATAATTATTCAAATAAAAATAAAAATGTCTAAAAACCCATTATTACAACCGTTCGATTTAGCTCCATTTTCTAAAATAAAAAATGAAGATTTCTTACCCGCTTTTATAGAATTAATAGATGCTGCTAAGAAAGAAATTGATGCTATAACATCCAACACAAATGTTCCAACTTTTGAAAACACAATTGAAGCATTGGAATATTCCGGAGAGCAATTGGATAGAGTTTCAAGTTTATTTTTTAACTTAAATTCAGCAGAAACAAATTCTGAGATTCAAAAGATAGCACAAGAAGTTTCTCCTATGCTTTCAGAATTTGGAAATGATATCACACTGAATAATAATTTATTCTTAAGAATAAAATCAATTTACGACCAAAAAGAAAATTTAAACTTGTCTATTGAACAAAGCACTCTTTTAGATAAAAAATATAAAAGTTTTTCTAGAAATGGTGCAAACCTTTCTGATGATAAAAAAGAAATTTTAAGAGGTATCGATAAAGAATTAGCTTCCTTAAAATTAAAATTTGGTGAAAATGTTCTCGCTGAAACAAATGCTTTTGAACTACACATTACCAATGAAGAGGATTTAAAAGGTTTACCCGAAGGAGAAAAAGATGCTGCGGCGCAATTAGCGAAACATAAAGGGAAAGAAGGTTGGATAGTAACTTTAGCTTATCCAAGTTACATTCCTTTTATGAAATATGCTGACAATCGAGAAATTCGAAAAAAATTAGCCATTGCAGCTGGTGCTCAATGTTTCAAAAAAGATCAATACAACAACGAAGAAAACGTTTTGAAAATTTCTAAACTTCGTTTTCAAAGAGCAAACCTACTTGGTTATAACACTCATTCTCACTTTGTATTAGAAGAAAGAATGGCAGGTACTCCTGAAAAAGTAACCTCATTTTTAAATGATTTATTAGAAAAAGCAAAACCTTTCGCAGATAAGGAATTTAAAGAATTAGAAACTTTTGCAAAAGAATTAGATGGAATTGATCATCTAGAAAAATGGGATTCAGCATATTATTCTGAAAAATTAAAAAATAAACTTTTCAATTTAGACGATGAAAAACTAAAACCTTATTTTAAATTAGAAAATGTAATTCAAGGAGCATTTACTGTTGCAAATAAACTTTTCGGTCTAACTTTCAAAGAAGTTAATACGATTGATGTATATCATTCAGATGTAAAAACTTTCGAAGTTTACGATAATGAAAATAATTTGAAATCTATATTCTATGCCGATTTCCACCCAAGAGAAGGAAAAAGAAATGGTGCATGGATGACTTCTTTCAAAGATCAAAAAATTAAAAATGGGATCAATTTTAGACCTCATATTTCAAACGTATGTAATTTCACAAAACCTACAGAAACAAAACCTTCTTTACTCACTTTCAACGAAGTAACTACTTTATTTCATGAATTCGGTCACGGTTTGCATGGAATGTTAGCAAATACTACATATCCTAGTTTATCTGGAACAAGTGTTTATTGGGATTTCGTAGAGCTTCCAAGTCAAGTTTTAGAAAACTGGTGTTATGAAAAAGAATGTTTAGATATTTTTGCAAAACATTACGAAACTGGAGAAACAATTCCAATGGAATATGTTGAAAAAATTAAAGAATCTGCAAGCTTTTTAGAAGGAATGGCTACCGTTCGTCAAATTAGTTTAGGACTTTTAGACATGTCATGGCACGGTGTTGATCCATCCGATATCTCTAGCATAAAAGACAATGAAATTAAAGCATTAGCTAAAACAAAATTATTCCCAGATGTTGCTGAAAACAGCACTAGCACTTCTTTTTCTCATATTTTTCCTGGCGGCTACTCATCCGGTTATTACAGCTATAAATGGGCTGAGGTACTAGATGCAGATGCATTTGACTTTTTTAAAGCGAATGGTATATTCAATGCTGAAATTGGAAAATCTTTTGCTGAAAATATATTAAGTAAAGGAGGTACGGAACATCCAATGGTTTTGTATAAACGATTTAGAGGGCAAGAACCTCAACCTGAAGCGTTATTAAAAAGAGCCGGTTTGATTAAATAGGAAGTTTATAAATAAATTAAATGAAACAAAATCAACTCTAAATCGGGTTGATTTTGTTATTTTTGATAAAAAAAATATTATGCGATATATTAAGACCTTGTTATTATTAAGTTTTTTATCTTTTTCATTTCATTTCATCTCTCAAACTCCCAATAATCTTCAAGCGACAGAAGAAGACTCCGTTTTTGGATATTTTTTATTAGTGAATTCAGCTAATCCTTCAAAAAAAATTAAAATTAAAGATGTAGGATCATACATAATAACGTACAATGAAAAAGTAAGTGATACTATTTCAACTGAAAAACAATATTATGTAAGTGGAAATATTAGAGATTTAAATGAAAAAAACATACTTTTTGATGTTAAGAATGAAACAATAGAACATAATTTTAAAGATGGTTCAACTATTAATTCTTCAAATGATTTTTCTAGTTTTTATTATTCAGAAAATGAAGTTCCTAGGGCTATTCCTTTGAATCAAATACTTCATTTTGATTACTCATCTCCTAGAAGAGCATTAATTCATTCTTTTGGAAAAGGTGCTATGATCGTTTCTGGTGCTCTAACACTTGCATTTGCTCCTATTCTTTCTTTAGAATATTCAAAAAAAGCTGGTGAGAGTTCTAGAAGTCTTGGCTTTAATGATAAAATTTATTTCAATATTGCTAAAACTGGTATTTTAGGATATATCATCGGTTATCCTATTTCCAGATTTTCTAGAACAAAAAGATATACTATAACAAACGACAAAACAATAAAAGATTCTAATTTTTGGTATTTTGAAAAACAAACCGAAATATAAAATTAAATTAGATCACATTCAATAATAGATCAAAACATTGAACACGATGAGTTTTAAATTAAATACGATTGAAGAAGCAATCGAAGAAATAAAAAATGGTAAAGTGATCATCGTTGTTGATGATGAAGATCGTGAAAATGAAGGTGATTTTCTTACCGCAGCTAGAAATGTTACTCCTGAAATAGTTAATTTCATGGCTACTCATGGTAGAGGTTTAATTTGCGCACCTTTATTAGAGGATAAATGTGACGAATTAGGACTTGAACTTATGGTTAAATCCAATTCGGCAGCATATGAAACACCTTTTACTGTTTCTGTTGATTTAAATGGTCATGGTTGTACTACAGGTATTTCTGCTAGTGATCGTTCAAAAACTATTCAAGCATTAATTGACCCTTCTATCCACCCTTCTGAATTAGGGAAACCTGGACATATATTTCCTTTAAGAGCGAAGAAAGAAGGTGTACTTAGAAGAGCTGGTCACACAGAAGCTGCTGTAGATCTTTCTAGATTAGCTGGATTCGAACCAGCTGGAGTTATCGTTGAAATACTCAACGAAGACGGAACAATGGCACGTCTTCCTCAATTATTTAAAATCGCTAAAAAATTCGATTTAAAAATAGTTTCGATTGAAGACTTAATTGAATATAGAATAAAAACTGAATCTTTAATTGATAGAATTGTTGATGTTAAAATGCCAACTACTTGGGGAGATTTTCAACTTCATGCCTATAAAGAAAAAAATTCTGGAAAAGAACATCTAGCACTCGTAAAAGGGGAATGGAAAAAAGATGAACCTGTATTAGTTAGAGTTCATTCATCGTGTATAACGGGAGATATTTTCGGTTCTTGTCGTTGTGATTGTGGACCTCAATTACATGCAGCGATGCAAGCTATTGAAAAAGAAGGGAAAGGTATTATCGTATACATGAATCAAGAAGGAAGAGGAATTGGTTTAGTAAATAAACTTAGAGCTTATAAATTACAAGAAGAAGGATACGATACCGTGGAAGCAAATTTAATGCTCGGATTTAAAATGGACGAAAGAGATTACGGAATCGGAGCTCAAATAATTCGTGATTTAGGTATTTCCAAAATGAAGTTAATGACAAACAACCCAACAAAACGAACAGGTTTAGTAGGTTACGGTCTTGAAATCGTTGAAAATATTTCATTAGAAATTGAAAGTAATATACACAACGAAGAGTATATGATCACTAAACGTGATAAAATGGGGCATTCAATAAAAATGAAAAAATAATGTTAAAAGCTACTGCATTAACAAAATCTTATGGATCGCTTCAAATATTAAAAAGTATTGATTTTAAAGTTGAACAAGGTGAAATAATTTCTATTGTCGGAGCTTCAGGTGCTGGAAAAACTACATTATTGCAATTATTAGGAACTTTAGAGAAACCTGATTCAGGGATTATTGAAATTGCTAATATTAATCCATTTTCATTATCATCAAAAAAATTATCTGAATTTAGAAACACCCATATTGGATTTATTTTTCAATTTCATCAATTACTACCTGAATTTACTGCAATTGAAAACATTTGTTTACCTGCACTTATTAAAGGGCTAAGTATTAATGACGCAAAAAAAGAAGCTTCCAAATTACTGGATATATTAGGATTAACCTCAAGAGCAGAACATAAACCAAGTGAATTATCAGGTGGAGAACAACAACGAGTTGCAGTTGCAAGATCTTTAATTAACAAACCTAAAATAATTTTCGCAGATGAGCCATCTGGAAATTTGGATTCAAAAAACTCACAAGAATTGCATGAATTATTTTTCGATTTAAGAAAAGAATTCAATCAAACATTTGTTATAATTACTCATAATGAAACATTAGCAAATATGGCTGACACAAAATACCTTATGAAAGATGGTATTTTAGTAAATTATTAGTTTCACAATGAATCGATCAGAACTTAAAGAATTTTTAGATTTTAAAGCAATTGAATATAATTCAGTAAAATTTATTGAAAGTGACCCAATCCAACTTCCTCATCGATTTTCAAAAAAAGAAGACATTGAAATTGTTGCATTTTTAGTTTCAACAATCGCTTGGGGTAATCGAAAAAGCATTATTAAAAGTGGTGAAAATCTGCTTGAAATAATGAACAATGAACCTTATGAATTTATTAATAATTACGATTCAGTACTAGCTAAAGATTTAAAATTTGTTCATCGCACATTCAATAGCATTGATTTAGATTTTTTCTTTAGAAGCATTCAGGACTTATATAAAAATGGAGGATTTGAAAATGCATTTAGTTCTCATCCATCTGTATTTGGTTCACAAGGACGAATAATTAATTTCAGAAACGCTTTTCTAAAAGTTGAACACGATAGTAGATCACAAAAACATATTTCAAATCCGTATAAAAATTCTGCAGCAAAGCGACTAAACATGTGTTTAAGATGGCTATGCCGTAAAGATAACAATGGTGTTGACTTCGGTATTTGGAATTCCATTTCTCCCAGTGAATTGTCCGTACCATTAGATGTTCACACAGCAAATATTGCGAGAAAATTAGGCTTAATTACTAGAAAGCAAAATGACTATAAAGCATTGGAAGAAATGATGATTCACCTTAGAGAATTTGATCCTATTGATCCTTCAAAATATGATTTTGCATTATTCGGTTTAGGGGTATTTGAAAATTTTTAATAGGAAATAGTTCTTGAAATTTATATTTATTCAATCAAGTAATAAATTAAACCAAAAAAGCACTTTCATAAGAAAGTGCTTTTTTACGATATAAATATCTTGTAATTATAATGTAATCATATCTTTATCTTTATCTTCATACATATTAAATTCGAAAGGAACTTTAACCATATATGCATAATCTTGACCTACTTCATACATGTCGTCATCTGCTTCTCTATACATCCATTCAACCTTTACATCTAAACCTTTTTCAGCTAATTCATTTAGTTTATAAAGTAAAAACAAAATACGTTTAGAAGAACTTATATTAAAATACTCTAAATCAATCTTAACAGTAGTACTATTTACTGGATTCAATAAATAAGAATCAAACCAATTTAAAACAGGTAACCAAAATTCATCTGCTTGATCAGGAATTGATCTACCTTTTATTTCCATCAATCCAATTTGACCATCAAAATTGATTAATGGAGTTTGAGGAGAGTCCTTTATATAAAGTTTTTCCATCTAGTAATGTTTTAGTATATGCAATTTCTAAAATTAATTTAATATAAAATTATTTATTCTACCAACATCAAGTTTTTATAGATAAATATGTATAAAAACTAAACTAAAAAAATTAAAGCCCTTTAAAATGCTATTTTGACTGATTAAAATGTACTTTTTAAGACGTAATCAGTCAAATCAACAATAGGATACTGAATACAATTTAGCAATTTTACATTAATTAATTGTAAAATTTCAATAATTTTTTTTTGATTATTAAAACCATAACTACCAACGATTGAAATTTCTTGTAGATCTAATCTTTCCGATAGATATTTATCTGAAAATAATTGAATATTTGAAGTATGGAATTCATTTAAACTTGAATTATAATCTAGATCTTTTAGTAAAAAAGCAATTGAACTTAAAAAAGCTCTACCCGCTTCTCCATATACTTTTTGTAAAATAGTTTCTCTATCTCCTATTAATTCAAACAATAAATTTGACAATTCCTCTGAAAGAGCTCCATTTAAAAGCTCAGAAACCAAAAGCTTCCCAAAATAATAACCACTGCCTTCATCACCTAATATGTATCCTAATCCACCGTTAATTTTAAAACCACCATCACCATTAAAATGAGCAACAACTGAACCTGTTCCTAAAATAGCAATCGTTCCTTTCTTATCCCCCAATAATGCATGTCCCGCACCTTCAACATCGGAAAAAATAGCTACATCTTCAAATCCCCATTTTTTAAAATAATTAGCTAATTGTATTTTATTATTTTTGTTTAAACATCCAGCACCATAAAAATGCAAGGCTGTTCTTTTAAAATATTCTTTTTTAGACCAATATTCTTTAAATTCAAGTTCAAAAGTTTCACTCCAATTAGAAGGGTGAAAAGATTTGGTAGTGAAATATTCTCTTTCCCCATCCAAATTAACATAACACCAATCTGTTTGAGTACCACCACTATCCGCGACAAGAATTGATTTGTTCATTATTATTGTTTTCTTAGCCAATATTCTTTTAAATTATTTGTTTTAGGAGAATCAACAGGAGAAAATTTATACTGAGGTCGTTCGTAATTTAAAATTTTAACATTCAATTCAAATAACAATTCATCTCGAGCTACCAAAAGATTTAATACCTGTCCTGCATTTAAAGAATTTATCATTTCTTCAAAAGCTGCTTGATCTATTCTAAATCCATTACAACCTATAATTTCATCATTAATACTTAAACCTGACTCTTCGGCAGATGAACCTGACCTGATTGATTTTACAATTACTTTCCCTTCATTACTAACTGTAGAGGCTCCAAAAGAAGGTTTTGCCATTCCTGTATAATCAACCTTTACTCCTACTTTAGAAAAAATTGAATTATAATCTGGAACTTTTACTCCGAAAACATAATCTTTAAAAAACTGATCCAAATCTTCTCCTAAAAACAATTCTAATTCTTCTTGAAACTCTATTTCAGAAAAACCTCTATTCATCTTTTTATAAAACTTCGAATATAACTGTTGCAAAAAATGATCTAATCCTTTTTTTCCATCCGATTTTGCAATAATCATAGCGTCAAAGCATGCTGCTAATAAAGCGCCACGAGAATAATAAGTCATAGTTGTATTCGAACTGTTTTCATTTGGTCTATAAGCCTTTATCCAAGCATCAAAACTAGAATGTGCGACAGGTTGAATTCTAGTTCCTACAGAGCCCTCAACATAATTTAATGAACTTAATAATTTTGGTAAATACATTTCTTGTGAATAATAGCCAGCTCTTAACAGTAATAATTCATCGTAATAAGATGTAAATCCTTCCATAACCCATAAGAGAGAAGTGTAATTTTCTTCATCGTAATTAAATGGCCCTAATTCAATTGGTCGAATTCTTTTTACATTCCATAAATGAAAATATTCATGAGCTACTAAAGACAAAAATCCAATATATTCTGAACCGTCATATGTCCATCTGTTGACACTCAACGTAGAAGAATTTTTATGCTCTAAACCACCCTGCCCATCAATTACATTATGTATAATAAAAGTGTAATTTTGATTAGGATTTTCACCAACAACAGCTGAGGTTTTTTCAATGATTTTAGCCATATCAACTTTTAACATATCTATATTATGGTTACCGACTCCATAAATTGCAACGGTATGTTTAACTCCGGCAGCATTGAATTCGAAAACTTCTTGATTTCCCATTTCAATCGGACAATCAACTAATTGATCGTAATTTTCAAATTCAAATTCAGAAAAACCTTCTTTTGAAATGCCTTCAGAAACTCTTGGAAGCGCAGTAGAAATAACTTTAAAATCTTTGTACGGATAGATTTCTAATTTTCCTGCTAAATTTTTACACTCTTCGATATACATAAACATACTAGTACCACTAACAAAACCATGTGTAAGGTCAATAAAACTAGTTCTTACTGAAAGTTCAAATGCATAAACTTCATATTTAATTGTAACTTTTTTTGTAGCTCCTTTATTAATACTCCATTTATTTTTTG
>CALPSU020000027.1 GCA_943326315.2 Chryseobacterium gleum | reverse complement strand
GAATCATCTAAAACTCTTGTAGTTCCTACATCAATTATTACAGCTCCTTCTTTTACCATATCAGCAGTAACAAATCCAGGTTTTCCAATTGCAGCTATTAATATATCAGCATTCAAACAAATTTCTTTTAGATTTTTTGTTTTACTATGAGTTAAGGTTACCGTACAATTTCCTGGGTTAGAATTTTGAGCTAATAAAATACTCAAAGGCAGACCTACAATGTTACTTCTTCCAATAATTACACAATTTTTACCTTCAGTTTCTATTTTATTTCTTTTTAATAACTCAACTATTCCTGCTGGTGTCGCTGGTAAAAAACAAGGTATATTCAAAATCATATTACCTAAATTAACAGGATGAAAACCGTCTACATCTTTTTTAGGATCTATTGCTTGTGTAATTTTAAGTTCATTAATATGCTTTGGAAGAGGTAGTTGAACTATAAAACCATCTACACTTTTATCTTCATTTAAAGTCCTTACTTTTTCTAATAAAATCTCTTCCGAAACAGATTCATCGTATTTAATTAAAGTACTTTCAAAACCAATTAATTCACATGCTTTCACTTTTGCGTTAACATAGGTCAAAGATCCACCATCGTTTCCTACTAAAATTGCCGCCAAATGAGGGATTTTCTTACCATTCTTTTTACGATCTTGAACAGCTAGAGCTAATTCATTTTTAATTTCTTCCGATGTGACTTTGCCGTCTAATAATTGCATTTTACTTATTTTGAACAAAGATACTTCCCCTTTGTTTATTTACAATGAGATATCGGAAATAATTGAATTGAAATGTTAAAATGAAGTTAGGTTATTATATTCCTTATTTTTGTTATAAATAAAATATTTAAAATGAATACAAGAATTATAACATTCTTAATTTTTGTCGGAACTTTTGGAGCGTATCATTCTCAACAAAATGGTCGGCCTGAATTGGGGATAGAAGGATATGCTAGTGCTTCAACAATGGGAGGCGCATTTGGACTAGGCCTTAAATATGGCCATAAAATAAGTGAAAATGTAGTAGTTGGACCTTCATTTAGAATGATAAAAAGTTGGGCATCAAACACGGTATCGCAAAGTTTTTCTTTTTCAATTTATGGTGCTGGAGCTTTTATTCATGTAAGATATGGAAATGCAGTTTTTATTGGTGCTGAATATGAAATATTTAAAACCCCTATGAATATTATGGGAATACTCACTCCTACTTCAAATTATGCTTCTACCTTATTTCTAGGAGGAGGTTTTTCAAGAGAATTTAAAAACTTTGTTCGTGTTAATGCAGGAGTGTTTTACGATGCAATTAACAGTATGAATAGTCCTTTCAGATCAACTTATATGATGAAGAAAACAAATTCACAGACTGGACAAGTTGCTGGATATATCCCTGTAATATATAGAATTACCTTTTTCTTTCCTCTCGGAAAAATGGATAAAAAACATAAAAAAGGAGAAGAAGAGGAAGAAGTGGAAGAGGAAAATTGATATTGGATTTTTGATACTTGATTAAAATTCAATAAAAAATGGCGAATATTTAACTTGAACTAATTCAAAATCAAACATTCACCATTTAAAATCAAATTTACATACCTTGTTGTGGCTGTTGAGGTTGAGGTTTCGCTAATGTTCCAGCTTTACCAAAATCTTTGAATTCAATATAAAAACATAAAGATTCAAATCCTTTTTGAGCTCCATATGCTAATTCACCAGGGATAAATAACTTATATTTTCCACCTTTTTTCAAATGAGGAAACCCTTCCGTCCAACCTGGAATAACTCCTTTTAAATTAAAAGCAGGAATATCTTTTCCAGATTGTTTCTTATATTGAAACGAACTTTCAATAGTATCTCCTTGAGCACTCATCAAAATGTAATCTGCTTGAACATCATCTTCTGAAGTTGGTGAACCACCATTTCCTTCTTGAATAGTATGAATAATTAAACCATTAGGAAGCACTTTAGTATTAGGCAGTTTCTTAGCAGAAGCCATCATTTTTGCCCCATTCTTTCTATTTAAATCAATCACAAAATCATTGACAATTTTTGAACGAAGTTGCATATCAAGAATTGTATCCTTTTTAAGTAAAGCTTGTTGGAAACCAATTTTAGCTAAAGCTAAATCAATTTTATCCAACGCACCTTTTTTCTTCCAACCATCAACAAATACGGATCCTACCGTTTTTCCGATACACATACAACCAGCTTTCAAATAATTAGTATCAAAATCCTGACCATAAGGACCGTATAATTTCTGAATTGTTTGTTTACAAGCATCATCAAACGCTTCTGGAGATTTCATACCTTCTCCAAAACCTTCAACAATAACATCAAAATTTAATTTAGCTAAATTTGGATCACCTGATTCTGTTATCATTTTTGCGTGTTCAGCTCCAAGAGAATAAGATAATTTATCTTTGAAAGTATCCAATTTCACAACTTCTTCTGAACTCTTATCTTCACCACATGACATTAAAAAAGCCATTGGCAGAGCAAAATAAAATATTTTTTTCATAGCTTAAATTATAGTACCTCTAATAATTCAACATCAAAAATCAAAGCCATAAAAGGTTTTATTGCTCCTCCTGGATGTGGATGAGCTCCATATGCTAAATTTTGAGGAATATAAAGTCTGTATTTAGAACCAGCAGACATTAATTGTAAAGCTTCCGTCCATCCTGGAATTACTTGATGTACTCCAAAAGTAGCAGGTTCTCCTCTATTTACTGAACTATCGAAAACTGTTCCGTCAATTAAAGTTCCGTGGTAATGAACTTTAACATTATCTTGTGCTGCAGGTTTTTTTCCTGAACCTTCAGATATTACTTCATACTGAAGTCCACTTACTGTAGTTTTTATCTCCGATTTTAATTTATTTGAAGCTAAAAATGCCTCACCTTCTTCTTTAACTGCTCCAAATTTAGCTTCCCCAATTCCATTCAAATATGTTTGAATAATTTCGTTTGCTTCGTTTGGTGAATATTGAGCTTGTACTCCTGAAAAAATATCTTTTATTGCTTCAGCTAATACTTCTGGAGAAATCCCATCTAAATCTTGTTGTAATAAACTGTCAGCAATACTCATTCCTACACAGTAACTAACTGCTTTTAATTCTTCTGTCATTTTTTTAATGTTTTTTTTCGCAAAGATAATTGAAATAAGTGATTAGACATTAGTCATTAGTCATTAGTTTTGTAATTCTCTTATATCTAAAAATAAGTTACTAATTACTTTGCTAGAAAAATCTACATATAGAACTCTTGACTCTCTCTCTGAAGGACTTTACAAAGAAAAAGGATCTAAGTTTATTGGTTACGCTGTAGCTTGTTATACTGAATTAGAAGCAAAAGAATTTCTCGAAACTTGGAAAAAACAAAATCACCAAGCTCGACATTTATGTTATGCTTATAGATTTGGAGTAAACAAAGATGTTTACAGAGCTAACGATGATGGAGAACCAAATAATTCTGCTGGAATTCCAATTTTAGGACAAATACAATCATACGATTTAAGTAATGTTTTGATTGGTGTAGTTCGCTATTTCGGTGGAACAAAATTAGGTGTCGGAGGCTTAATTCAAGCCTATAAAACTGCAGCTAAAGAAGCTATTGATTTAGGAGAAATTGTTACCAAAGAAGTTTTTGAATGGTTGAAACTTGATTTCTCCTATGAAGACATGCCAAAAGTTATGAGCTTAATAAAGCAATATAATTTACACATTGAAAAACAAGAATTTGAACTTTCCTGTGAATTAATAATTTCAGTATCGTTAAATCAAAAGGAAATTATAAAGAAAGAGTTAGTAGATTTACCTACTATGGAAATATTCATTTTAGGCACATATTAAAAATCATTTCGCCATGAAATTATTGAAACAATTAACAGAAATTAGAGGTGCGTCTGGGGACGAAAGTAGAATTAGAGATTTTGTAATCGAATACGTAACTAAAAATGAAGAAAAATGGGTAACCAAGCCTCAACTTTTTTTTGGAGATAACTTCCAAGATGCCCTAATTTTAGTTTTCGGAAAGCCTAATACTGCGATTTTCGCACACATGGACAGTATTGGATTCACGGTAGGTTATGGGAAAAATCTAATTAAAATTGGTGGACCAAAAACAATTGATGGATTACAATTAGTAGGATCTGATAGTCTTGGGGAAATTGAAACAGAATTAATGGTTATTGAAGATCACGATGGTTATAAAGAACTTCAGTATGTTTTTGAGCGAGAAATTGATAGAGGTACAATTTTAACATTCAAACCTAATTTTATAGAAACAGATGATTATATCCAATCTCCCTACATGGATAATCGTCTAGGTATGTGGAACGCATTAAAAGTAGCTGAAAATCTAGAAAATGGAGCTATTGTATTTTCAACATACGAAGAACACGGAGGAAATTCTGTAGGATTTTGTGGGCGATTTTTACATGAAAAATATGGAATTTCTAAAGCATTAATTTCAGATATTACTTGGATAACAGACGGTGTGTCGCATGGAAAAGGTGTTGCAATATCTATGAGAGATAGTAGTGTTCCACGACGCACATATTTAAATAGAATAATTGAACTTGCTAAGGAATCAGGTATTAAATACCAATTGGAAGTAGAGTCAGCTGGAGGAAGTGATGGAAGTATGCTTCAGAAATCAGATCTTCCCTTTGACTGGTGTTTTATAGGAGCAGCTGAAGATAATGTTCATTCACCAGAAGAAATTGTAGCTAAATATGACATTATGTGTATGGTAGAATTGTATAAATATTTAATGAAACACTTGTGATAATTTAACCACGGATGAAATGAGTTTTTTTTACACAGAATAACACAAAGTATTTTTTATGATTATGTTTAAAATAAAACTCCGTGTGCCTCTGTGAAAAACTCAATAAACTCTGTTTAAATAAATAAACTCAAATAAACAATGTCCGAAAACAATCCTATCTGTCAAATTTATAAATACGACAATGATTTCTTTTTACTAAATAAAAATACTCCTGAATATTTCGCAAAAGAATTTGTTTCTACAGAAATACAAAAGGAAAAAGTTGTATGGCTTAATTTTCATTCAATAAAAGATCAATGTGAAATAGAAAAACTATGTGAATCATTGCATATTGATAAATTATCTGTGGAGGACATATTTAAAGAAAAGCATAGACCTAAACTAGAAGAGTATTCAAATTATTTATTTTTTTCCATTCGATCTGCTTTACCTGATGAAAAAAACATTTTCATTTTAGAGCAAGAACAAATCAGCTTTATTTTAGGACAACATTATTTAATTTCATTTCAACAAAAAAGTTCGAATCATTTCATTGAAGTTAGAGAAAGGATCGAGAAAAAAAGAGGAAAAATAAGAACTCAAGGACCTGATTTTCTATTATTTAGAATGCTAGAAGCAATTATTGATAACTATTTTGAAGTTTTAGAACATATTACCGATACGATTTCAGAATTAGAAACAAGAATGCTTCATAATTCATCTAGTGATACTTTAAAATTAGTAGAACTTCAAAAAAGAAAACTTGGTGAATTACGTAAAATAGTTACCCCACTAAAAGAAGCAACCTCACAACTTGAAAAATCTCAAAGCCCATTAATTGATAAAGAAAATCATTATTGTTTTTCAGATCTAAAAGAACATTGTATGTCGGTTTTAGAGGAAATAGACAGTAATAAACAAATATTGGACGGAATGACAAATCTATATTATGCAATTCAAGGTCAAAAAATGAATGAAATAATGAAGCTACTTACAATTGTATCTGCTATTTTCATTCCCTTAACTTTTATTGCAGGTATATATGGGATGAATTTTAAAAATATGCCTGAATTACAATCAAATAACGGATATTTTATTACTCTTTTTTCTATGCTTATTCTGGTTATTATATTGATTTTTTACTTTCGTAAACGAGGTTGGATTTCAAAAAATTAATTACCAATACAACTAAAGCATAGACAAATACATATATTTAATCGTTTTGCTTTGTAAATGTCAAATAATTAATTACATTTGCCGCGATAAATTAATTAATCGATTTAAATTAAACATTATGAAAAAAGTATTATTAGTTGCAGTTTTGGGAATGTTAACATTAGCTTCTTGTAAAAAATCTTATACTTGTTCTTGTACAAGTATCTTGACAATGACAACTGCTGACGAAACTGCAAAAGGTTCTGATGCAGCTACAGCTTGTGCTGACGCTTCATCTTCAACTTTTGGTATCCCAACTAAAACTTGTGTTGCTAAATAATTTTAGTCAATATTGATTTAATAGGGAGCTTAAAGCTCCCTATTTTTTTTACTAATATTTTATAAATGAAAATTTACAATCTCGCATCCATTACATTAACACTATTCTTCTTAATTTTTTTTAAAAAAATTGAAAATTTTTCAATAAATGTAGGCTTATCATGGACAATATCTAAGATTTCACCCTATTTTATTTCGATTTGTTGTGGAATTTTACTTTTAATAAATCTTAAAAAAATTGAATTTAAAAATAAAATAATCAAAAGCATTACTTGTACTTTTGCTTTGATAATTCCTTTTGGTATAAGTTTCGGTTTACACCCAATTTATCAGGGAGATTTTTCTAAATCAGGACAATCAACAGTGATAAATGCATCACCAAATGACATAAAAAAAGATGGTTTAACAGTTGTTTCTATTCCAAATTGTCCTTTTTGTTTCGAAGCAATTTCAAAACTTAAAATAATTAAGCATAGAAATCCTAAATTACATATCGAATTTATTGTCTGCACCAAAAATAAAAAAGACATATTAAATTATATCAAAGAATCAGAAGGTTTATTCAAAATTAGAACAGCTGAAAATCCCGATTCACTTGCTAAAACAGCGGGCTATAAATTCCCTGTATTTATTAAAGTAAAAGACAAAAAGCCTACTTATATTTGGTCTAATGATCAATTTGGAGTTAGAGCTATAGATATGTTAGAAGCAGAACTTTAATTTTATAATAATAAAGTCTGATTTTGCTATCAATATTAATATACTTATATTTTTTTCATTAATAAATTCAAAACAGTTTCTATATTTGCCAAACGAAAAATAACAATCCTTAATATAAATAAAATGAAAAAAGTATTATCTATTATCGCTCTTGGACTAATCGTATTGTCTTCATGTAAAAAAGATCATTCTTGCGAATGTAAAACAAATGGAGGAACTGAACCTGTTGTAAAAGTGACGGTTATCAAAGACACAAATAAAAAAGCTACTTCAACGTGTGAAGCTGGAAACAAAACAGATAATGGTTTAATCACAGTTTGTAAAATCAAATAACTTAAAAAAATAACATAAAAAAAGCGCAGATTACTCTGCGCTTTTTTTATAACTATATATCTTTTAATTTTTCGCTAAAACTTTAGGAGAAGCAGCTAAGATATCTTCACTTGTTTCTGCAGCATATTGCTCAAAGTTTTTCACAAATTGACCAGCTAAATTATTTGCTGTTTCATCATAAGCAGCTTTATCAACCCAAGTACCACGAGGATTTAAAATCTCAGACGGAACCCCTTCACATTCTGTAGGCATTGCTAACTCAAAAATAGGTAAAGTTTCATACTTAACATTATCTAATTTACCAGTTAAAGCAGCAGTAATCATTGCTCTTGTAAAAGACAACTTCATTCTACTTCCTACTCCATAAGATCCACCAGACCAGCCTGTATTGATTAACCAAACTTTAATATCTGTACCTTCTAATTTCTCACCTAACAATTTAGCGTATTTAGCAGGATGTAATGGTAAAAATGCTTTTCCAAAACAAGCTGAGAAAGTTGTTGTTGGCTCTGTAATTCCCATTTCTGTTCCTGCAACTTTTGCAGTATAACCAGACATGAAATGGTACATTGCTTGTTCTTTAGTTAATTTAGAAATCGGAGGTAAAACACCAAAAGCATCAGCTGTTAAAAAGAAAATATTTTTTGGAGCTGTTCCAACTGAAGGATCTACTGTATTATCAATAAAATGAATTGGATAAGAAACACGTGTATTTTCAGTAATAGAATTATCTTCATAATCTGGAGAAGAAGTTCCATCCTCAAAAACAATATTTTCTAAAATTGCACCAAATTTAATCGCATCGAAAATTTGCGGCTCTTTTTCTCTAGATAAATCAATAGTTTTAGCATAACATCCACCTTCAAAATTGAAAACTGAATTGTCAGACCAACCATGCTCATCATCTCCAATTAATTGACGATTTTCATCTGAAGATAAAGTTGTTTTACCCGTTCCAGACAAACCAAAGAAAACAGCAGTATCACCATCTTTTCCAATGTTAGCTGAACAATGCATTGATAATACATTTTTCTCATGAGGCAATATATAATTCAAAACAGAAAAAATTCCTTTTTTAATTTCACCTGTATATCCTGTGCCACCAATGATAATCATTTTTTTAGTGAAATTCAATATTGCAAAATTATGTTGACGTGTACCATCTTCATCTGCAACTGCCATGAAATCTGGAGCACATACGATATGCCATTCTGGAGTAAAATCTTCAATTTCAGCTTCAGTTGGTCGTAAAAACATATTGTAAGCAAACATATTTGACCATGGAGTTTCTGTAACTACACGTATATTTAAACGGAAATCTTTATCAGCACATGCATACGCATCACGAACGTAAACATCTTTTCCTTTCAGATAAGATTTCATTTTACCATAAAGAGCATCAAACTTTTCAGGTGTAAATTTGATATTAACATCTCCCCACCAAACAGAATTTTCTGTTTTTTCATCGATAACTACAAAACGATCTTTAGGAGAACGTCCTGTAAACTCACCTGTTTCAATAGCTAACGCTCCATTATCTGTAAGCATCCCTTGTCCATTCAAAATAGTATCTTCTACTAATTCAGCTGGTGATAGATTCCAAAATTCATTTTCTAATCCTTCTAAACCAATAGATTTATTCAAATCAGCATTTTTACCTTGTTTTCCAAAAATGTTCATACCTTTTTATTTTGAGCTTTCGCTTTGATTTTAAGTTACAAAGTTATGCTTTTTGGTTTTCAATTCTATAAAAATGAATAGATTTTTACCCACAATTTAAACTATAATTGTTAATAGTGTGTTAAACCTAGCTAAACAAATTGATTAAAACATTGATTAACTGATTATTACATATAAAAGTATTAATTTTATGTTATCAATATTTATATCAAAATGCTTACTGATAATTCTCATTTCATACTAAAATACAATGATTTTTAAACAAGTATCGTGTAGTTCACAATGTTTTAATTTCAATCATTGTGAACGACTTCTATTGAATCTTTAGTTAAGAATAAGCTGATTATGAATGAAAAGCATTTATATTATTGGGTTAAAGACTATTTTAAATTTAAAAAGAAATATTTTAAATAACAATATTTATTTAAAAATCTTTAAACTTAAATAGACAAAAAAATAGTATTTTCGCATTGCAATAATAAAAATTTAACCAATGAAAAAAATAATAATTTTCAGTTTTAGTACAATTTTAATTTCTTTAAGTTTTTTATCTTGTAAGAAAGGTGAACATGATCCTTTTTTATCCTTACGATCTAGAACTGCTAGATTGACAGGAGATTGGACAGTAACCAATCAAGTAATTTCAACAAGTGAAATGTTTGAAGATTCTACTATTTCAATAAATGGAATTTACAATGGGAAAAACAAAATCAGTACAACTGTTATTCAAAACAAAGACACTACAATTACAAGTATTGATACTGTATTTTATTCTTACAAAATTTCATTTAAAAAAGATGGTACTTACAGTCAAACTATTAAATATAACAACAATATTAATCTAAAAACAGTAGAAGGAACTTGGGTATTTTTAGGTAAAAGTGATATTAACAATTTAAAAAATAAGGAAGCTATTCTCCTAACAACATCAAAAACAATCGTATTCAACGGTTTAACAACGGATGTTTTTGATTACACGAATTTAAATGGCAAAACATTAGTTCTCGACGAGTTGAAAAATGACGAAATGATATCTATTGAAGATACCGATTATAAAAATGAAACTAGATTGAATTCAGGAAAAAGTTCAATTAAAACAACATATACTTTAAATTAAAAATTTTATATAATAGGTTGTTTCTTTTAAGAACAACCTATTATATTCTAGTTATTTGAACTAAAAATATATTTAACTTTTTCACTCCAACCATTTATACTTAAATAAATTTCACTTCCTACTTCTTTCCTATATGCAAATTCGGAAACATCAACTTTAATATTTTCAATAATTTGCTTTTTACATTTATCAGAATTTGATAAATGAATTAATTCAACTTTTCTAATAGGAGGTTTTGATTTAGCAACCATTGAATTTCCCTTCATTTCAAATAAGTGTTTTTCACAACCTCCACCATATGAAACATTAATAGTTAAAATATTACCTTCAATCGAAACAGAATTTATTAAAAATGGTGCAGAATCTTTTGGTATTTCTCCAATTTTCGCAATAATAACTTCATTTTGTAAACTTAAAGCGGTAGAAGATTGTGCGGATAATTCTTCTTTTTTAATTCCACATGCCCCTAAACAAGCAGTGATAAGAGCAACATAAAAAAATCTTAAAATCATATAATCGTTTTATCACAAATATACAAATTAGATGATTCAAATTTTAAACTTGCAGTCTAATGTCTTTATCAGTAATTTTACACCATGAAAACAAAGACGCTTAAAAAAAACAAAGTAAATGTTATCACTTTAGGTTGCTCAAAGAACACATTTGACTCAGAAGTGTTAATGGCACAGCTAAAGGCTAATAAATTTGATGTAGAACATGAATCTACTTCGGATGATGCTGAAATTGTAATCATAAACACATGTGGTTTTATTGATAATGCAAAACAGGAATCCATAGATACTATTATTCAATATGTTGATGCTAAAAACGAAGGACTAGTTGATAAAGTATTTGTTACTGGATGCTTATCGGAAAGATATCGAGATGATTTAGAATCTGAATTCCCCGAAGTTGATTCTTTTTTTGGTACCCGTGAATTACCTCGTTTACTAAAAACATTAAAGGCAGATTATAAGCATGAATTAGTTGGAGAACGTTTACTAACAACTCCTTCTCACTATGCATATTTCAAAATAGCTGAAGGTTGTGACCGACCTTGTTCATTCTGTGCTATTCCAATCATGCGAGGAAAACACATTTCTACACCAATTGAAGACCTAGTAAAAAGCGCTAAAAGTTTAGCAGCTAAAGGTGTAAAAGAATTAATGCTAATAGCTCAAGATTTAACATATTACGGTCTAGATATTTATAAAAAAAGAAATCTAGCTGAATTAGTTGAAAAGCTTACAGAAGTTGAAGGTATTGAATGGATTCGTTTACATTATGCTTTCCCTGCTGGTTTCCCTATGGATGTTTTGGAAGTAATGAAATCTAAATCGAATGTATGTAATTACTTAGATATTCCTCTTCAACATGGCTCTACTAAAATATTAGAAGCTATGCGAAGAGGTATTACGAGAGAAAAAACCGAAGAATTAGTAGCTAAAATTAGAGAAACAGTTCCTGGAATAACAATTAGAACAACTTTAATAGCTGGCTATCCTGGTGAAACAGAAGAAGATTTTCAAGAGATGTACGATTTTGTTGAACGAAGTCGTTTTGATAGATTAGGTATTTTCACCTATTCTCATGAAGAAAACACACATGCCCATAATTTCGAAGACGACGTACCTGCTGAAGTAAAGCAAGAACGTGCAGATAAAATCATGGAACTTCAATCAGGAATTAGTTATGAATTAAATCAATTAAAAATTGGTAAAACATACAAAGTTCTTTTTGACAGAGCTGAAGGAGAATATTTCATAGGAAGAACTGAATTTGACTCACCTGATGTTGACAATGAGGTTTTAGTAAAAAAATCAGAAGGTTTTGTAAGAATTGGTGATTTTTGCAATATTACGATAACAAGTGCAGATCATTATGATTTGTATGGAACAATTGCAGAATAAAAAATATACTATATTTAAAAAAAATCTAAGTAAATTATTTACTGAGATTTTTTTATTTAAATTCTAAAAAATAAATAATTTATTCTTTTAAATCAGATTTCTAGGATGAAATGATATAATAGCTTCTCTTAAAAACCTTTGATCTAAATGTGTGTAAATTTCTGTCGTAGCAATTGATTCATGACCTAACATTTCTTGTATTGCTCTTAAATTAGCCCCTCCCTCAATTAAATGTGTTGCAAAAGAATGTCTAAAAGTATGAGGTGAGATTGTTTTTTTTAATCCAATTGTTAGTGCTAAATTTTTAACTATTGTAAAAATCATTACCCGTGTTAATTTAGCCCCTCTCCTATTTAAAAATACAATATTTTCATTTCCTTTTTGAATATTTTGATTACTTCTGACATGCTCGTTATAAATATTAATTTCATTTTCAACGCTCTCACTAACAGGAACTAATCTTTCTTTATTACCTTTTCCAATTATTCTAACAAATCCTTCATCAAAATATAATTGAGAAAATTTTAAATTAACCAACTCTGAAACTCGAAGCCCACAACTATATAATGTTTCTATGATTGCCCTATTTCTATGGCCTTCTGCTTTGCTCATATCAATAGCGTCAATCAATTGATCAATTTCTTCAATTGTCAATACTTCTGGTAACTTTGTTCCTAAACTTGGCATTTCCAGACGTTCACTTGGATCTACTATAACAATATCTTCTAGTATTAGAAATCCGAAAAAATGTTTTACACCACTAATTATTCGAGCTTGAGATCGAGCACTTAAACCTAAATCGTATAAAACAGTTACAAATTCAATTAAATTTAAATAGGTCAAATCAACAACTTTTATATTTCTTTCAATTGAAAAATCAGATAATTTCATTACATCGTTTTGATATGCGAAAATTGTATTTTCAGCTAATCCCTTTTCAATTTTTAAATATGAAACAAAATGCTTAATATAGCGATCCCAAGATAACATAAGTATGAAAATTTTAATCGTTAACGGTCCAAATTTAAACTTGCTAGGCAAGAGAGAACCACAAATATATGGTAATCAAACATTCGAAGAGTATTTTGATGAATTAAAATCAAAAACTACTCTAGAATTAAGTTACTATCAATCTAATATTGAAGGAGAATTAATTAATTCAATTCAGCAATCTAAACACGATGGAATAATTTTTAATGCCGGAGGATATACACACTCAAGTGTCGCATTAAGAGATTGTATTAGTGGGATTGAAACGCCTGTTATAGAAGTTCACATTTCAAATATTTCAGCTAGAGAAGAATTTAGACATACTTCGTTAATATCTCCTGTTGCTGTTGGATGTATTTTTGGATTTGGTATAAAAGGATATGAAATTGCTTTGTCCTATTTTGAAAAATAGGAATAATTTAATCAAAAAAACGTTGGTTTAAATCTTTAAAACGTGTAACACCTTTAAAATATCTAGCCCATAATATACTTCCTTTATAAAGACCTCTTGAATTGAAAATTGTTGAAGTCTTTTTAATTTCTTTGCGTTGTTGTAATAAAATTCTTAAGCGGTAATACATTGCCATATGCGCATTAAACACACTTTTAAAATTCTTGAACTCACCCCTAACTAAAAACCTTATAGCAGCTATTCCATCCAAGATCATTCTATTTATCAAAATAAAAAATAAGATACCCTCATGATTTTTAACAATCATAAACAAACTATTCCTAAAATTGAGATATAATTTTTTTGGTGAATTATAAGCTAAAGTTCCACCTCCTACATGGTAAATTATAGATGAAGGAATAGCCATAAAACGAAATCCTTGTTTTTTTAATCGCCAACATAAATCTATTTCCTCCATGTGAGCGAAAAAATATTCATCAAAACCACCAACTTTATGAAATAACTCTGAACGAATCATTAAAGCAGCGCCAGTAGCCCAAAAAATTTCTGTTTCACCATCATATTGCCCCTCATCTTTTTCAAATTGCTCCAAAATTCGACCTCTACAAAAAGGGAAATAGTTTTTGTCTAAATACCCTCCAGAAGCTCCTGCGTGTTCAAATAAGTTTCTGTCATTATAAGAAAGAACTTTAGGTTGACATCCAGCAACTAATGGATTCTTCATTGCTTCATAAAGGGGTAAAACCCAACCAGGAGTGACTTCTATATCACTATTTAATAAAATATAAAATTCAGAATTTACAAGCTTCAGAGCATCATTGTACCCTTTTGAAAAACCTCCATTTTCATCATTAATTATAATTTCAATCTGAGGGAAATTATCTAAAACAAAATTTAAGGAATCATCTGTTGAGGCATTATCCGCTAGAATTATTCGACAATCACCCGAAAACTGAACAACTTTACTTAAAAATTGCTCGAGATAATTAACTCCATTCCAGTTTAATATGACAATTGCAACGTTATTCAATGCTTTTTATTTTTTTTCTAAGAAGTAAAAATAGTCAAAACTAATCACTAATACTAACACCTATTTTTACCCACATAACTAATACCTAACAGCTAAAAACTAACCACTAATTAATATTGTCTGAAATTATTATAGCTATTTCCTCCATAACTTTTTTCTACATTCTGATTTGGGTCATCGACAGAACCATTGCTTGTGTTTCGCTTGTTTAAGACTAATTGCCACGAAGGATTTTTCAATTCACCAAT
>CALPSU020000026.1 GCA_943326315.2 Chryseobacterium gleum | reverse complement strand
TATTTTCATGCCCACGTATTGCATTATTTTGACCTTTTTTATTGAAATGACCTAAATCTAAATCTTGTCCTTGAGGATCCTTTGTGTATGGATGCGGAGGAGTTTCTAACGTACGATGTTCAGGGACAATTTTTTCACCTTGATTGTCATATCCATCTGGTGTAATATTTATTCTACCTCTTTTAGCAGCTTCAATCATATCCACCCAATAGTATTTATACATCAATTTACGGGTGTCAATTTCTTTTCTTCTAAAAAAACGTTCAGGTTGAGGATAATACATATCAGCTAAAAGAGGAACTAGAGCAGGATCTTCATAATTAATTGGTCTATCCCAATTTAAATTGAAAAGACTTCTACCCAAAACTCTATCAGAAGGGTCATACTCTGTATATTCTAAAGTACCCTCATCAAAGTATAGATCTTGATAGTTTATCCATTGAGCAGCATTTTCATCAGACCATTCTTCATTTTTATATCCACTAGTTCTTCCAGCTTCATTTAAATAAATTTTATCTCTAGCTATAGAATCACGAACCCAATCAACAAATTGACGATATTCGTTGTTAGAAATTTCAGTTTGATCCATATAGAACGCTTGAACCGATACAGTTTTAGCTCTAGTTTGATGAAGAAATGGCACATCCTGATCATTTTCCCCCATGTTAAAACCTCCAGCGGGCACATATACCATTCCAAGAGGTATTTCTGGATAATATAGAGGTCTTACTAACACCCCAGTTAAGTGACCTGTTCTTGAACTACAAGAAGCTAGTGTAACACCTATTAAACTGATTAACAATAGTTTTTTCATATCTCTCTTTTTTTCTTTAGTCTAATTTTAAATTCTACTAAAGGGTCTTATTATGTTTGTATAACGTATTCTATTTCTAAATGGTTACAATAAATGTTAATTTTATTTTACAACCATCTTGGATGCCTTGATACTGATACAGGTGGTATTGGCAAAAAGTAACAATATTTTAATAATACTTCATGTGATCCTCTTGACACACTAGTTAGTTTACTTAATGTTAGATCATAAGAATAACCAACTGTTAAATTTTTTATAGGAATAAAACCTAACATAATTGCAACAGCATCAGTTGTTCTGTATGTTAATCCAATATATCCAATTTTTTCTAAGATATATCTTGTATTTAAATCAAATGATGCTTTGTGTAAATCTGTTCTCAACATCATTTGAAAATCTAAAGCTCCAGGACCTATTAATTTAGTTTTATATCCAGCCATTATATAAGCATGTCTAGCAACTTTAAATGTTTGTGTTGCATCACTTTTATTTTTTAAATTTGATGCAGTTAAATGAGTCATTGATAAACCAACATAAAACCTTTTAGTTGATTTGTAATAAAGACCTAAATTTAAATCTAATCCAGTTGATGAGAAACCAATAGGAAGTGATTTATCAGCGGTTCCGTTTGAACTTTGATCTGGTGTTACCCATGTTGGCTTCATTCCGAAATTTGTCATTCCTATACCTATTCCAGCACTTAATAAGTCTTGACCTATGCTAATGGGATATGAGTAATTTAGCATTAAATTATTTTGTCTATTAAATCCAATAGCGTCATGGTAAAAATTTAAACCTAATCCCCCAGGAAAAAATCTGTTCATATTACCTTCTATATTTAGTATTGCTGAATTAGGTGCACCATCTACTTTATCCCATTGATTCCTATATGCCGTTGTTGCATTAAATCCTTCATCAAGTCCAGTTGAACCTGGATTAAATGCCATTTTATTGTAAATAAAATGAGTCAATAGTGGATCTTGTTGAGAATTTACATTCTTTACTAATATAATAAGTAACAATAAAAGAATTAATCGTTTATGCATTTTTATCCCTTTTCAAGATTGAACTTTGTCTTTAAGTCCTCTATAATTGGCGACTAAAATAGTTAATTTTATTTACATATAATTATTTTAGCAATAAAAATTGGCATTATTAGTTTTAATTATTTTTAATATATTGTTAATTAGATATTTATGTTTATTATCCTAATTTTTGATATGTTTTCCACCATAAGTTTGGGATTTCATTTTTCATCGCCTTTTCATAATCATTGTAGTCACAAGGCACTAAATGGTGTCTTTCAAATTTAATATTTTGTGTTGGTGGATATGGCACTTCCATCCACCATCTTTCTGATTTATCGCTTTTGTAAAATATTATTTCATCTTTGAAATCATCTAGATTTACAGAAAATTTAATATAATCTTTTTTACTGCCAATTGGGAAATCACCTTTTCTTTGTGAAACACCATCAATGAAATACCATATTATTTGTGCAATTAACTGATCTGTCGATTTATTTTTCCCTTCAGAATACACGTTAAATATTCCAAATGAAGTTAATTTATCACTTATTCCTGCATATTTTGTTATTTGACACATTTGTTCTGCGTAAAATCCGTTTGGATTATCGTAGTATTCGCCTTTAATATCTGAACTTCTAATGCTTTGTAAATCTAGACTCAATATGTCTGCATTCCTTAAGTGTGGTTCAGCTTTTTTGAAGTCTGCATTAAATTCACCTAATCGGCAAATGTCAAAATATAATTTTTCATATAGTTCAATTTCGTTTTTATTTACAAATGGTGATTGACATCCAATATTTGAATTATTAAATAAATAACATGGCCTATGTGTTAGTAGGTGACTTAAATATCCGTTTTTAGAAATTTCTTCATCAGGATTTCCTAAGTCTAATTTGTGATCAACTGAGCATATATTAATCATTTGCTCTAATTTTTCATATCCTTTATACATTGCAAATGTTATGTCTTGTGTTCCGCCGATTACAATTGGAATTATATTGTTTTTTACTAATTCAGCGATTACTTGAGATACTGCAAAATATGTATCATTTATTTCATTACCAGGAAGTATTGTTCCGCAATCATATATTTTATTTACCCACCCCGCACCTAAATATAAAGAGTAAAAATGTTTTCTAAAATTTTCATTGTATTTCCCATGAAATTCAATCTCTCCATTTCTATATTCAGGAACATATATTAAAGCTATTCCTTTTTTAGTTAATTCTGGAAAATTATTTTCAGTGTGTATTTCTATCGAATTACCAATTGTTCCATCCAATTTTTGAATTTCTATTTCTATTGGAGAAAAATATATAGATATGTCTTTCATTTTAACTTTTTATCAAAGCTAACTTGAATTTTGAAGTGATATTTGATTAGACAGATAAAAGAATTAATATTCAATAGTTGAAAACTAGTTTAAATACTTTAATTCATTTTTTATTTTGATACTATATGAAAACACGATTGATATTTTTCAAATGTTACCCAACACATATTTTGCTTTCGAAGATCAAATAATACTTTAGCTAAAATTTCTTTTAGACTTTCAATTTCCACAAGAGATATTTTTTTATTATGATAAAATTTTGAGCAAGTTATGTCAAAAGTTGTACCGTGTAAATGTGCACTATATTTTATTGCTGTTTGATTTCTTTTTCGTAGTCTATTAATTGATTCTTTTGTTCTAAGAACAGATGTTACTATAATTTTGGTTTTCTTTAGATTTGTATTCTTTAATTTTTGTTGAAAATTGACACTTATATTAGTTAATAATTTTTTAGAATTCGGTGTTAGAAATGCATAACTATGTTTTAAAGAGTCAACTATATAAGTTTTAGTATTATTAATTTGGTCAAGCAATCCTCTATTTACTAATGTGTCAATTCCTAGATGATTTATTAAGTTTTTTCTAATACCTAATAAATATGAGCTTTGAATATACTGATGAACACTGTCGTTTAATTCTAATGAAAATTTTTTAGGATTTGTACATTTTGTTTCTTTATTATTTAATGTATTTTTTTTCTCCTTGTTTATTTTTGGATAGGTGTTTATTATTAAAGTTATTATTGAAATAATTATTATTGATAATATTATGTATTTTATTTTACTTATCACTATAAAAGAAATTAATTGGAGTCCAATTATGAACTCCAATTGATAATATAAAATTAATTAAGTTTTAGTGAAGACATTGTAGATTTTGTAAATTTTGATTGAGCATATTTTAGAGTAACTTTATATGCACTTTCATTTTTAGAGGGTAATTCAAACATTGCATCTGTAAGAATAGCTTCACATATAGATCTTAATCCTCTAGCTCCTAATTTAAATTCAATTGCTTTTTGAACTATAAAATCTAACACTTCACCTTCAAAGCTAAGTTTTATTCCGTCTATTTCAAAAAGTCTTGTGTATTGTTTAACTAGTGCATTTTTTGGTTCAGTCATTATCCTTTTTAAACTTTTAGCATCCAAAGGTTCTAAATAGGTTAGTACTGGAAAACGACCAATTAGTTCAGGTATTAAACCAAAAGTTTTAATATCTGTAGGATTTATATATTTTAAAAAGTTATCTTCTTCAATTTTTTCTTCTTCTTTATTAGTGAATCCAATTGCTTTTTTATTTATTCTTCTAGCTATAACTTTTTCAATTCCATCAAAAGCTCCTCCACAGATAAATAAAATATTTTTAGTATCGATCTGTATCATTTTTTGTTCAGGATGCTTTCTCCCTCCTTGTGGTGGAACATTTGCAATCGAACCTTCTAGAAGTTTAAGTAATGCTTGCTGAACTCCTTCGCCAGAAACATCTCTTGTGATTGAAGGATTATCTCCTTTTCTTGCAATTTTGTCAATTTCATCAATAAATACAATTCCACGTTGAGCAGCTTCTACATTGTAATCTGCAGTTTGAAGTAATCTAGACAATATACTTTCAACATCTTCACCTACGTATCCTGCCTCTGTTAAAACTGTTGCATCTGCAATACAAAAAGGAACATTTAACATTTTTGCAATAGTTTTAGCAAGCAATGTTTTACCAGTTCCTGTTCTTCCTACTAATATTACATTTGATTTCTCTATTTCAACTTCATCTTTTGTAGCTGGTTGATTTAATCTTTTATAATGATTATATACTGCAACTGATAATGTCTTCTTAGCATCTTCTTGACCAATTACGTATTCATCAAGTTTAGTTTTTATTTCTATTGGTTTCAAAATATTTACACTAGATGAATTTTCTAATGTTTTCTTTTTTGTAACACCTTCTTCAAGTATTATTGAATTTGCTTGTGCAACACAATTTTCACAAATATGTCCAGTTACTCCCGCAATTAACATTTCAACTTCATTTCTAGGTCTTCCGCAGAAAGAGCATCCAGATTCTTTTTTCGCCATAATATATGTTGAAAAAAGGTCATTCATCAGTTGATAAATGACCTTTTCAGTTTTGTTTAATTTTTTTATTAAATTATCTTACGTTACGAACTAGTACTTCATCTACCATTCCGTATTCTTTAGCTTCATCTGCAGTCATCCAATAATCACGATCAGAATCAGCCCAAACTTTTTCATAAGTTTGATTTGAGTGAGTAGCGATTATTTCGTATAATTCTTTTTTCAATTTTTGAATTTCGCGCGCAGTAATTTCGATATCTGAAGCTTGACCTTGAGCACCACCTAATGGTTGGTGAATCATAACTCGAGAATGTTTTAAAGCAGAACGTTTTCCATTTGCTCCTGCGCACATTAAAACTGCTCCCATTGACGCAGCCATCCCTGTACAAATTGTTGCTACATCAGGTTTTATATATTGCATTGTATCATAAATACCTAATCCTGCATATACAGATCCACCAGGTGAATTTAAATATATTTGAATATCTTTTTTAGAATCAGCAGACTCTAAAAAAAGTAATTGTGCGTTTACTATATTTGCCACATTATCATTAATTCCGGTGCCAAGGAAAATTATTCTGTCCATCATCAATCGAGAAAACACGTCCATTTGAGACATGTTTAACTGACGTTCTTCTATAATGTATGGAGTTAATGAAGATTCAATATAGTGTTCTACATGCATACTGTTAAGCCCCATGTGCTTTGTAGCATATTTTTTAAATTCGTTATTATCAAACATAATGATTTATTTTCGTTGTTATAAATGTAAAGATAAATGCAAAGTTTAGATTGACAATTAATTCATTTAGAAAATTGTTAAATAATATTAATTTTCCTTTTGTCAGTTTATTATTTAAGTTGTTTATAACTTTCAATCCATTTCGGATCTTGTATATCACCAAGTATTTTCCAAAGATTCGAATCTAGAAAATAATTAGCATCTATATGCGCAACTCCATAGGTTTTGTACAAAAATAGTTCTTGTTTTAAAGAAGGGTTAAATGGTTTATTACTCCATCCATTACCTCTAGTATTATCTAGTGGATGTTTTTCGAAATGAATTTTCCATAATGAATCTAATGGAACGCAATAAGTATATTCTTTTAATGTAAAAGAGTCTTTTAATACACCACAAGCATAATTATGTTCAGTAAAAAAGTTTCTTCTAGTTGGGTTATATATACTTGGCCAGTGACCTGACGCTATTTTTATAAATTCTGTTTCAGTTATTTGCTTCACATGACTCTGAGTTCTACCGTTATCTATATATGCAATATATGAAGTAATATTTCCTGTAGATTGAAATGAAATCTTTACACCAAAGGCTGAATGCGGTGGATTAACGAGCATAAATGAGCTCGAGACAAACCAACATAAAACCAATAATATTCTCATTAATTTAAGATTTATAATTCGTATAGGTGCTTTAACGAAAGTCTTACAAAGAAGTTACTGATTTATTAATTTTCTTATTGATTACTGAAAATTAAACGTTTAAAATTTGATTATTCTTTTTGGAGTTATGCAATAGTGTAGACATACATCATTTTCATTCAAATCTTCAATGAATTCGATTTCATCAAAAAGATGTAATCCTATAAATATACAATTCTCAGAACAATTCTTTAAAAATCTGTCGTAAAATCCTTTCCCATAGCCAACACGTTGCCCTTTTTCATCAATAGCCAATAGAGGGATAAAAACAAAATCAAATTCAATAGGATTAGTATAACTTCCATTTATGGGTTCGGGAATTCCTAAGTGATTTAATTCTATTTGAATTTGAGATTCATATTTGTAATGTTCTAATTTATTTGTATTGAAATCTGCTTTCGGTATTGAAATTATTGCTTTTTCTTTCATTAATTCTTCGATTAACAGATAAGTGTTTATTTCATTTTGTTTTAAAATTGGAAGAAATATACTTATAGATTTATTTATGAAAGAAAAATTATCAAGTACATGCTTTGTAATTTGTAATGTTAAAGTTTGTATTTGTTTATTTGTTAATTCTTTTCTTTTTTGTTTATACAATGATCTAATTTCTGTTTTTTGCATTTATTTAATTGTTATCAAATTTTGTAATCGTTGTTATTTTTTTGTTAATCATTAAAACACTTTGGCTAAAATGTTAGATTTGCTTTCTTTTAAACAAAAATAAATTTATTTTAATGAATAAAATTAAATCGGCTTTTTTATTTTGTGTTCTTTCAAGTTCTTTTTTATTTGGACAGAATGAGGTTATTACTGATTCTTTAGAATTGGAAATTGATTATGTTGAACCGGAAGAAGAATTAGAAACATATACTGGAACAAGAATAGTAAATGGACATTCTGTAGAAACTCTTCATAAGGGTGTTTTAGAATTTAGAATTGAGCATAAATTTGGCGACATTGCTGGATCTGAAGGTGGAGTAAATCAATTGTATGGGCTTGATAATGCAGCTGATATTAGAATTGCATTTGAATATGGAATTACTGATAAATTAATGTGCGGATTTGGAAGAAGTAGGGGGACAGGATCACCTTATCGTTCTTTATTAGATGGTTTTGTTAAGTATAGACTTCTTCATCAAGATAAAAAAGGAATGCCTATATCATTGAGTTTATTGGGTACTACGAGTTATACTTATATGCCAAAATCATCTCTTGCAACGGATGTATCAGCATTTCCTAAAGATGTTTATCGTTTTGCATACTGTTCACAATTAAATTTTGCGCGTAAATTTGGAAAAAGATTTAGTCTATCCTTGATGCCTACTTTAATTTATAGAAATTATGTTGCAGCTGATGATGTAAATGCATTATTTTCATTAGGTTCTGCAGTTAGTTATAATGTTAATTCAAAGGTTAGTTTAATTGTTGAATATTATAATAATTTTCAGAAGGAAAATTTTAGGTCAGGTTATCAAAACAGTTTATCAGCAGCTGTTGAATGGATTACTTTTGGACATAATTTTAAAGTTTATTTGACCAATGCAAAAGGATTTGGAGAGACTCAATTTATACCCTATACTTATTCTAATTGGTTAAAAGGTCAATTTAGATTAGGATTTTGTATTTCTAGAAAATACATGAAGGAATAATTTCACAAATACAAGAAGAAATAATGAAAAAAATAAATTTAAAATTTGCTTTTATTATTGGGTTTGGAGTCATTTTTATGACACTTTTAATTGAGTCTTGTGCTAAAGATAAGGTTGAAGTAAAGCCTGTTACATTTAATGATTGTCCTACTGAAATTTCGTTTTCTAAAGATATTTTACCAGTTATGTTGTCTAATTGTACAACAAATTGCCATAGTGGAAAAAGTTTAGGGGGAGGATTTGATTTATCTAATTTTGATGGAGTAACTAAAAATGTATCAAAGGTTTTAGGATCAATGAGACAAGATGGTTCCGCTTCATCAATGCCTAAAAATGGTTCTAAGCTTGCTGATTCGTTGATTCAAAAAATGAATTGCTGGATTAATCAAGGAACAAAAAATAATTAAAAGAATAAAAATATTTACCTAGGTAAATATTTTTATTAAATTTGTATTTTAAAATAAGAAAAATGAAAGTATTTTATCCCTTACTAGCAGGCATATTGTTGATGTCATCTGCTTATGTTTCAATAACATCTCAAGATTGGAAAATTAAAGATGATTATTCAATAAAATTTATTAGTAAAGATCCTTCAGGTATTTTTAAAGATTTTAAAGGATCAATAAATTTTGATGAAAATGATTTGAGTTCATCAAAATTTGACGTTTCAATTGATGTATCTTCAATAAGTACAGGAAATGGGATGATGAATAAAAAAGCACAAATTGAAGAATGGTTTGATGAAGCTAAATTTCCTCAAATTAAATTCATTTCTTCAAAAATTGAGAAGGCAGGTACAAATTATGCTGTTTATGGGAATTTAAAAATTAAAGGAGTTTCAAAAGAAATGAAAATCCCATTAGTTTATACAAAATCTGGAGACAATGCTGTTTTTTCAGGAGTTTTCAATGTGAAAAGATCTGATTTTAAAGTAGGTCATAAAGGAGACGTAGTGCCTGACATTATGAAAATAGAATTTAATATACCAGTTTCAAAAAAATAATAAGATGTTTAAAAAATCTTTATTCTTAGGTATTACTTCGGGGATATTATCAGGTGTTGCTTGTATGATTTTTGCGGGTGTTTATAAAGAAACCATGTTTACTGATTTTTCACCAGTTATTACTTCGGTGAATTTAATTGGTGCTTGTGTTTTTGGATGTGTTTTAGCTTCATTAGGTTATTTTTTATTAACTAAATTCTTTCCTAAATTTGGAGAAATAGTTTTTAATCTTTTGTTTACGTTTATTAGTTTTGCTAGTATTTTAAGTCCAATTGCATATAAGTTTCCTCCTGAATTAGACGTTGAAGGAATTGATATGATTACAAGTTATTTTATACCTTTTGCAATGACGTTACATTTTTTTCCAGCGTTAATTTGGTTCACTTTAAAACCAATTTTTATAAAAAAGTAATTAAATATATTTATTGAATTCTTAAAGTCTGGACTTTTTTTTAGAGATCAGACTTTTTTATTTTCCAATTCTTTTTTGAACTAAGTTATTTACTTTCTTAAATAACTGAAAAGGTGAGAATGTTCTCCAATCAATTTCATTTAACTCTCCTCCCAAAACAAAATAGTTGTCAATATTTACTTTTTGAAATTCCTGAACAACATGTTCGTGAAAGTTTAAAGTTGCGATCCATCCATCTTCAATATCATCAAACCATTCTTCATAATAACAGTCATCTGAAAAATGAAAATTTAACACATTTTCTCCTATTAGTATATATTTGTCAATACCTAATTCAATCATAGGTTCAATAACATTCCTTTTTAAAGTCATTATGTCATTTTCTATTGCATCATTCCATTCACCAATTAACTCAATTATTGCGAAACCTTCGTTATATTCAACAAAAAGAATTTTTAAAAAAAGTGTTGAAGATTCTATGGTATCCCACTGTGGATGAATGTAAAAATTATATATAGTATTTTGAAATTCAAATTCGCTATATTCTTGTTCAAAAAAGGGAGAGGAGGGGTCTTCGGAAGCAATGTAATAATCTCTCCAATCGTAAAATGGTTCTACTAAATGCATAAGGCAAATTTAATTCAAGTTTATGAATTCCTTTTCAAAAATCGATTAAATTATTTACTACTTTTACTTTGGCATGCAAGTTGGTTAAACCTTCTAAAATATACGTCTTATGAAATCAATAATTTATAGTTTCGTCGCATTATTATTTCTTTTAATTTCTTGTAATAATGATAAAAAAAATCGATCAACAGAAGAATGTTTATCATCATTTTTAAATGAAAATCCAACCATAGCTGTTTTTGGAAAGGCTAAAGTTCAGGATATTTTAAATAAAATTGATTATAAGAGTGTGCCAAAATTTGGCCCAATATTAAACTCAGTAATTTCTGAATTTAATAAGACCTTAAATATCGAATCACCTATTTTTTACGCTATTGAAGGACCTTTTTCTCAAAATGGAACACCTACTTCATTTTATGCATTTATAGAAGTTAAAAACGCAGATTCTTTAGTTTTGCAATTAACTCAGAAGGGATATGATTTTGATAAAGAGGGGAAGCTCAATTATACTCAATTTGGCAACTTAAGTTTGGGTATTGAAAATCACTTGGCAATTTTAATTTCAAAACCAAATAAATATAATTCTAAAGAGGAGTTAAAAAATGCTTTTGAAAAAACGTTAAACAAACCATCTAATTTGAATGTTAATAAAATGCTTGCAGCTAAAGGAGATGTTGTTGTAGGTGTTAATTTAGAATCTATATATAGTACTTCAAATACAGAACTTAATAAATTAAGTGAAGATAAAAAGAAGGAAATTGAAAATATGGTTCAGAATTCGTATAGCCAAATTATTTTTAAATTTGAAAATGGTGAAGCTATTGTTGAAACTAAAAATTATTTTTCGGATGAATTAAATAAAAAATTATTTTTCAAATCGGATTCTAAAGGAACTATTTTGACTAAACTAGGATCAGGCAAACCAAGAGTTGGATTTTCATTGAATTTAGACATGGGGAAAATCCAACAATTTATTAATGAGTATTCTCCTGAATCAATTTCAAAATTAGGTGAAATGTTAGGTGGGCCAGCTCAAATGGCTTTAATGATGGGAGGAGAAGAGTCATTAGCAGGATTATTTACTGGTGAGTTGGGATTTGTTTTGGTAGGAGAACCTGGAGCAAATGGATCAATGATTCCCGATTTCAATGCGTTTTTGGGGCTAGGTAAAAAAGGAAAAGATTTAGCTGAAATGGCAAGTTCTTTTTTGTCACAAGGAACAATGAAAGCGATTATAAATAAGGATGGTATAGCATGTTATTCTTCTACGATTTACTCTCCTAAAATTGGAAAAACAATAGAAGTTCCAATAGGTTGCGAGATTTTTGGTAAGAAAGCAATTACTGGATTTGTTAATTTTGAAGGAATGGATATTCGTTCATTTGAATTAGAAGGTGCGGCTAAAATTATTAATATAGTTAAATATATTTCATTTGAAATGGATGAAAATGGTTCAAAACTTCGAATTAAGGCTTTAAAAGGAAAAGAAAATATATTAAAACAGTCAGTTGAATTTTTATTGACTGAATTTGAATCTAAAATTAGTGGTTTACCACTTTAATTTAAATTATTGTATAATGTTAAATTCTGAGAATTGGAATAAACTTACTCTTAATGAGGAAAAAGTTATTATAAATAAAGGAACTGAGGCTCCTTTTATTGGAGAATTTACCAACAATAAAGCGGAAGGTGTTTATGTTTGTAAACAATGTGAGCTTGAACTTTTTTTAAGTGATAGTAAATTTGATTCTGGTTGTGGTTGGCCTTCTTTTGATTCTGAAATTTCAAATTCAGTAAGTTATAATCAAGATGCAGATGGATTTAGAACTGAGATTGTTTGTTCAAATTGCAAAGGTCATTTGGGTCATGTGTTCAATAACGAAGGTTTCACAACAAAAAATGTAAGACATTGTGTAAATTCAATTTCATTGAAATTTATAAAAGCTTCTGAGTAAATTATAAGATGATTTTGCTTTAAGAAAACTATTAAATAAAAAAAATATGCTAAAAAGATTATTAGCATATTTTTTTATTTAATATTTTGTTTTATTTTACTATTGGAGCTTCTGTAGATGGATCAAAATCCATTGATAATACCTTACCTTCAGCACGTCTATTTAATTGGTGTAATTCTTCAAATTTTTCTTTATCTGTTGTTTTGAAAGTATTAATAAACGATTCAGTTAGAATTGTCTTTTCACCATTTGAAGGATTTGTCCAAGATGCTGGTTCATTTTCACCTTTACCTACGGCAATGATGCGTCTTTGATCTACTCCTTTTTCATTAACCAAATATTTTACGCACTCTACTGCTCTTTCTTCAGAAAGTTTTTGATTTGCCTCATTACTACCTCTTGAATCTGTATGACAGCTTAGTTCTAAAATCATACCAGGATACTCTTGCAGTAAATTATAAACAAAATTTAAAGAATCTTTAGAGTTAATTGTTTCATTAACTGATAAAATAGAGGTTCCTAAGTTAAACTGTACTTCTGGTAAACGAATCGGTTTTACATCTATAGGAAGTAATGCTAACTCAATAATAAATGTTTGATTAGTTGTAAGTCCTACTGTAGTAAATACAGCTCCTTTTTTATCAGGTTGAAATCCGTCTTTAGATAGAGAAATAGAGTATGCGGTATTTTCTGAAATATAACGATCTCCTGATGGTTTTTTATCCCAAAAGATTGAACCATCTTTTTTTGTATAACCTTCCCATGAACTTGCAGCATCAGGTCCTTTTACAGAAACTTTAACGTCTGAAATTTTATTTTGTTTTTGTCCAACTTCACTAACAATTATTTTTAAATCAAAAGTATTTGGTGGTAAATCATAAGAATAAATATCTGCATCAAACTCATTTCCTCCATTACTATTTTTTCTTTCAGAAGTAAAATAACCTTTTTTATCTGTATATTCAATTAAAGAGTAATCATTATTTTCAGAATTTATAGGATACCTCATGTTTTTAGGGTTTTCCCATTTATATTGATCGTTTACTTTCGTTGCAATAAATATATCTAAACCTCCCATTCCAGCCATTCCGTCTGTTGAAAAATATAGATTGCCATTTTTTGCAAAAGTTGGAAACATTTCATTTCCAGATGTATTTAATTCAGGTCCTAAATTAATTGGTATTGCCCATGAATCAGTTTTGCGTTCATATGTTGAATACCACAAATCTCTTCCTCCAAAACCGCCTGGTAGATCAGAAACGAAAATTAAAAACTTACCATCTTCAGATATACATGGATGTCCAACTGTGACAGAATCATTTGGAGTTAATAATATTTTTTTAGGTTCACTCCATTCGTCTTTGCCTTTAGCTTCAGACATCCATATTTCGCAACCTAAATTTTTCTTTTTTTCGTTAGGACATCTTGTAAAAAACATAGTTTTAAATCTACTGTCGAAGCAAACTGATCCTTCGCTATGCTCACTATTTATTCCATTCCCGAGAACTAGTTTAGGTTCTCCCCAATGCCCTTTTTTATCCATTTCAGACATCCATAGGTCCATATAACTCTCCCCACTTCTTGGATCTATTTCAGAGTTAACACCACCATTTCTACTAGAACTGAAATATATTTTAGTAGTTTTATTGTCTCCAAAGGCGGCGCACATATCAGTTTCCCCTTTGTTTAAAGCTGTTTGATCTTCTATTACATATAAATCTTTATCTTCTTTTAATTCTTTTGCAATAATACAAGATGAAAGTCCTATTTCAGATCTTTTGTCGGTTGGATTTATTGCTTTATATAAGCTATAGTTCTTAGATGCTTTATCTAATTCTCCCATCATTTTAAGCATCTCTGCGTTATATAAGTATATTTGAGGAATTGTTTCATAATACTCTAATAATATCCCTCTTTCATACCATTCATTTGCGTCTTTAAATTTTTCAGTTAGCCTATAACTTTCAGCAATTTTATATGCTAAATCTCCTTTATGTTTTTTTGCTTTTGCTCCTTTTTTAGTAGCTTTTGCATAAGAAGTTTTTAATACATCTACACCAGTGCTAAAGTTTTGACTTTTGAATGCTGTCTCTGCTTTTACAATGTAATTTTGTGAAATTGTAGTCAATGAAAGGCATAAAAAAGATACTATTAATAGAAATTTACAGTTCATATTTATAATTTTATTGCAAAGTTGAGGACGAAGAAACAAATAATATTTGTGAAAAACAAAATATTTATTTAAGGATAAATAATTGTAAACATTTTTTAACATAATAAGAATTATTCAATTTCTGTAGTGTAATTTCTCCATTTTTGAAGAATTTTTTGAAATCCATCAACAAGTTCAGAATCAAATTGTAAGTTTTCTTTTGTAT
>CALPSU020000025.1 GCA_943326315.2 Chryseobacterium gleum | reverse complement strand
ATCCAAAATTCAACAGCTTTTTCAACTTGTCCAATTTTAAAATATACATCACCCATGTGTTCAATAATCACTTTATCTTTAGAGCTTAATTGAAATGCTTGTTCAAAAAATTCTTTTGCTTTTACATACTCTCCTTTTTGAAAAAGAACCCACCCATAAGTATCCATAAAGTGAGGCTGATTCGGAGCTGTTAAATTTGCTCTTTTTATAAGCTCTTCTGCTCTATTTAAATCTATTTTTGCTAAAGCTAAACGATATGCAAAATTATTCATATTTAAAGTGCTTGAAGGATCCATTGTAAGCGCTAATTCATAATTTGTTTTTCCTTCAATATTTCTTTTTAATCCAAAGTATGCTTCGCCCAATTGACTAAAAAATTCAGATTGTAATGATTTATCGTTTACAACTAAATCTTTTCCAGTTTCCAATATCGAAGATGCTTCTTCGTATTTTTTTAATTGATTTGCTGCTACTCCATTTAATAAATAAACAGAAGCAATTGAAGGAAATAACTCCAAACATTCTTTACTTTCAGCATATAAATCCTCGTATTTTCCAGCTTGATATTCCATGATCAAAACTTGATTCCAAATAGTATATTTTGAGCGATCAAATTTTAATGCATTTTTATAAGCTATCAATGCTTTGTCATCTTTCTCTGCACGCAAATAATAATCTCCTTGAATAGAATGAGCCTTTGCATCTTTAGGATACTGAGTTACCATTAAATCAACTAATTCGTATACTTCAGGTGTTAATTTTGTTCCATTTTCATGAAGGTCAATTAATATCTTCATTTTAGAATCTATATCTACATCTTCGCAAACAAAACCTTTTTTAAGCTCACTAATGTAGTCTTTCTCTTTCCCTTGTTGACGATAAACATCCGCTAATCCCAGATGAGCTCTACCATTATTGGGATCTGCCTTTGTTAATTCTTCTAACATGGAAATTGCTTTCTCTGACTGCTTCGTTTGAAAATAATAATCGATTAACGTTCCTATTAATTGAGGATCATTTGGAAATTCTTTTCTTGCATTGTTAATTTCTTCGATTGCTTTTTCTGGTTGTTTATTCTGTATATACAGATTAAATTTTTGAAGCGTTAATTCAGGATGTTTACCAACTTGGTCTTCCGTTCTATCTAAGGCTTTAATTGCATCGTTTAGTCTTCCTACTTTTACCAAACATTCAGCATATCCATATAACCAATCTACATTTCCAGGCTCTTTCTTTATCAATTTTTCAAACCCTTTTAAAGCATCTTCGAATTTGCCCTGTTCAAAAAACATAAAAGCCAGTTCTTGGGTATACCAAATGTTTTCAGGATCAAATTTGGATGCTAATTGTATAGATTGAGCTGATTTAGCTAATTCTTTCTTTTGTAAATATAATTCGGATAAAGCATAATAAACCGCATCATCATTTTGCTTAACACTTAAACAATAATTCAACGCTTCAATCGCATTATCAACCTCCCCTTTTGCTTTTAAACGAAGTCCTTCGTGAAATTTTTCAATGTAAGGATAATTCAATTTTGAAACTCCTAAAACGGTTTTATTTTCTACATTTTTCTTTATTCCGCAAGAAACCATAAAAAGGAGAAAGCAATAATAAATTAAAGCTTTTCCTTTTTTTAAGTTGTGTATTTCTTGCATCCTAAATTAAGCTATAATTGAATAATCGCTCAAACTCAAATCGTGCGCTAATCCTTTATATTTTGCATTTGACCCTAACATTGAATCTTTTAAATTAGCATTCATAATGATTGCATTGTCTTGTAAAATACTATTACTAATAATAGAATTTGTAACCATAGAACCTTTTCCTAAAGAAACATGTGGTCCTACAATTGAATTTTCTAAAATTACATCCTTAGCAATATAACAAGGTGGTATTATTATTGAATTAATCAATTTAGAATCAGGATGAACCATTTCAATTCCTTTTGAACGATCAAATTCTAAAACGCGTTGATTGGTAAATACTGTAACTTCTTTATTTCCACAATCTAACCATTCAGAAACTTCTCCTGGCTTAAATTTCTTTCCTGACTCAGCCAATCTTCTCAAAGCATCTGGAAGTTGATATTCTCCGCTTTTAATAATATCGTTGTCAATTAAATATTCGCATTCCTTTCTTAAAGCTGCACCATCTTTGAAATAATAAATACCTATCATTGCCAAATCAGAAACAAAAGTATCTGGTTTCTCAACGAAATCAACGATATTCCCTTCGTTATCTAATTTAATAACTCCAAAAGCACTCGGGTTTTCTATTTGCTTTACCCACAATATTCCATCCGCATTTGGATCAATTTTGAAATCTGCTTTAAATAAAGTATCCGCAAATGCTACCACAACTGGTCCGTCTAAAACTTCTTTAGCACATAAAACTGCATGCGCAGTTCCCAATGCTTGTTCTTGATGAAAAATAGTTCCTTTTGCTCCAAGTTTCTTTGCAACTTCTATTAATTCAGCTTCTACCTCATCTCCAAAATCTCCAATTACAAAAGCAATTTCTTCTATTTTTTCGCTGCACAAAGCCGCAATATCTTCTACTAATCTATGAACAATTGGCTTACCTCCTACAGGTAATAAAGGTTTAGGTGTAGTTAAAGTATGTGGACGTAAACGACTTCCTCTTCCTGCCATTGGGACAATTACTTTCATATATCTATTTTTAGGGCAATAAAATTGCCAATGATTATTCCTATTTTATTCCAGTACTACCAAAACCTCCTTCGCCTCTGTGAGTTTCTGACAATACATTAACATCCATCCATTCAGCCTGTTCTACTTTCGCAAAAACAAGTTGCGCAATTCGTTCACCATTTTCAATAACAAAATCTTCTTCAGATAAATTAATTAAAATCACTCCTACTTCTCCTCTATAATCAGCATCAACCGTTCCAGGAGAGTTCAATACAGTAATCCCTTTTTTAAGTGCAAGACCACTTCTAGGCCTAACTTGCCCTTCATAACCCTCGGGTATTTCTAAAAACAATCCTGTTTTTACTAATACTCTTCCAAGTGGACGAAGCACAATTGACTCCGTTAAATTAGCTCTTAGATCCACACCTGCAGAAGCCGATGTTTCATAAGCTGGTAAAGGATGTTGTGACGAATTGATAACTTTTATTTGCATTGGCTCTATTCTATTTCAATAACCGCCAAATTTAACAAAAAAAAACGTGAAAATCACATCAAAGACATACTTGTATTTAAAGAAATAAGCTGTAAAAATTACATTTTAGAATAAGGAATTAAATACTTGATAATTAGCGGAATGCAAGTATCAATTTGCTTTAACTGGTTTTTCAATAAACCAAATCAATCCAATATATCCTAAAATTAATACGTTGTTTACAAAAATTTTAATAAAAGAACCTTCTTCGAAATTAAATTGAAGTGAGATAAAAAAGAGTAAAATTGAACTTCCTAAATACAAGAAGAATTTGCGTAAATTATATTTAATTGGATAAAACTTTTGTCCGAGAATATACGATGCAACCATTTGGAAAGCATATACAAGCATAGTTGCCCAAGCACTTGCCATGTATCCATATTTCGGAATAAAAATAAAGTTTATTAGTAATGTTAATGACGCTCCAACGATTGCAATATAAGCCCCAAACTTTGTTTGATTACTTAATTTGTACCAAATACTTTGATTAAAATAAACCCCTAAAAACACGTTCGCTAATAATAAAATTGGCACTACTTTTAAACCTTCCCAGTATGCCTCATTTGGAATAAAAAATATTTTAATTATATCGACATTTAACGAAACAACTAGAAAAACACAGCAAATAGCAGCAATGAAATAATTCATGACTTTACTGTAAATCTTGTTTTTATCTTCATTTTTCAATTGGGCAAAAAAGAAAGGTTCGGCAGCATATCTATAAGCAGTAATTAATATTGTCACTAACATTGAAAGCTTATAACATGCACTATAGATTCCAACCTGTTCGTTAGCCTTGTCTAATGTCATAATTCCGTCCGATAAAATATTCAACAATAATATTCTATCAATCGTTTCATTGACAATCCCTGCAAGTCCACCAATCATTATTGGAAGTGCATAAATAAGCATTTGCTTAGCCAATTCAGGATTAAATTTAAACTTAATATTCAGGAAATCTTTGTATAAAAAAACAGGTTTAACTAAAGAAGAAAATAGATTAGCTGAAAGAATAAAAATAACACCTTCCTCTGGTCTTTCTTTATTAAATACGAAAAGCATCAGAAATAAATTTAAACCAATATTTACTGCAATAGAAACAGATTGAATTATTGCAAATCTAGCTGCTTTTTCCTCCGATCTTAATTTCGCCATTGGTAAAGCTGAAATAGCATCAATAAAAACAATTGATCCCAAAAGAATAATAAATTCGGGATTTTCAGTAAACTTTAAGACATTTGCTATGTCTTGATTAAATGTTATAAGTACTAAAAAAAAGATAATATTTATACCAATAACCGTTAAAAAACTATTCTCAAAAACAGATTTCTTATTCTCATTATTTTGGAGAAATCTGAAAAATGCAGTCTCCATTCCAAAACTTAAAAAGACGACTAAAAATGCAACCCATGAATATAAAGTTGAAACCATTCCATAATCTTTCGGAGTAAAAGCGGCTACATAAATAGGTACTAATAAAAAATTCAACATCCTGCCTAAAATACTAGGCAAGCCATAAATGGCAGTTTGCCCCAATAATTTTTTTATCGGGTTAGACATTAATTTCTAAAATTAGGTTTACGTTTCTCTAAAAAAGCAGTAGTTCCTTCAATAAAATCAGCTGTTCCAAAGCATTTTCCAAACTCCTCAACTTCAACATTATATCCATTAACACCATCGTTGAAATTTGCATTTATCGAACGAATAGCAGAGGCAATTGCAGATGCTGAGTTATTTAAAATTTTACCTGCTATTTCCTCTGCTTTTGCCAACAAATCTTGTAATTCAACAACATGATTAACCAGACCCCATGTCAACGCTTCTTCTGCATTTATCATCCCCGCGGTAAATACCATTTCATTCGCTTTTCCTCTGCCAACTAATTGCGTTAAACGTTGTGTACCTCCGTAACCAGGAATAACACCTAAAGATACTTCTGGTAAACCCATTCTAGCATTTGAAGAAGCAATTCGAATATGAGAAGCCATTGCCAATTCTAACCCTCCACCCAATGCGAAACCATTTATTGCAGCAATCACAGGAGTTGATAAATTCTCTATATGATTAAATAAAATTTCTTGACCATTTTTAGCTAAATCTGCACCTTGTTTGATATCAAAATCAGAAAATTCTTTAATATCTGCACCAGCAACAAATGCTTTTTCACCTGATCCAGTTAATATTATTACCCCTGTACCCTTATCATTTTCAGCAATTGTTAATGCTTTATTAAGCTCAATTATTGTTTCTTTATTTAAAGCATTCAATTGAGTTGGGCGATTAATTGTAATAATCTGAATATGTCCTTTTTGTTCGGTAAGAATATTGTTGTACATGTGTTTATTTTTAGATTCTGTAAATATAGCTTTTTTTAGATATTAGATTTTTAGACTTTAAACTAAATTATTACTTTGTCTAAAAGCAATGCGATCGTTCGACTTAGCTCTCGTAGATGTCTAAAATCAAAAATCTATTTTGTGTGTTTTTATCGAGACTTTTTGTACAACTTAATTGCAATCATCAATCCAATAGCCACTCCGAAGAATCCTAAAGTTCCTTTGATCCAATCTAAATTATTTTGAAGTTCAACTAAGAAAACAATTGCAACTAGAGCCAAAGTTGCTACTTCATTCCAAATTCTTAATTTATTCGACTTCCATTTAAAAACACCATTTTTAAGGTCGTTCATTATTTTTTGACACACAAAATGATAAACAAGTAATAAAGCAACAAAAGATAATTTAATATGCATCCAAGATTGATCAAGAAATCCAGGAATCAAATAGATCATCCACGTTCCAAAAATAACTGTCAAAACCATTGCAGGAGTTGTGATTATCCACCATAGTTTTTTCTCCATTATTTGGTATTGATCTGATAGAATTTTCTTAGGAATTTCCTCTTTTTCCTGAGCTTCAGTATGATAAATAAACAATCTTACAATGTAAAAAAGTCCGGCAAACCAACTTACAACAAATATTATATGAAGAGCTTTTATTGTATTAAAATCCATTTTACAAAGATAGTTTGAAAAATCGATGAGAAGAAAAGAATATCTCGAAAATTCCACATTCATTTGTTTATATTAAATTTATGTTAAATCCAATAAAAATCACACTTTTTCCCTCATATTTGCAGCATGATTTTGTTTAACAGAGAATTAAGCTGGCTTTCTTTTAATGAAAGAGTATTACAAGAAGCAATGGATGATAGAGTTCCTTTAATTGAACGCATGCGATTTTTAGGGATTTATTCTAATAATATGGATGAATTTTTTAAAGTTCGAGTTGCAAATCTTCGTCGTTTAATTATGGTTGGTGACAAAAAAGTTAATGGCTTTGAAGGTACACCTAAAGAATTATATTCAACAATTAGAACAGTTGTTGTTAAACAACAAAAACAATTTGAAATAGCTTATAAAATAATTTTAGAAAAACTTTCATTACAAGGAATAAATCAATTAGATGAAACACAATTAAATGAGGAACAGTTAGCCGAATTATATGAATTTTATAACATCAAGCTAAAACATGAAATAGTACCAATAATTTTAGATCCAGGTACACCTTTTCCTAGGCTAAAAGATCATGCTGTTTATTTGGCAATTAAAATGATTGAGTCAACTGAAAAACATCAATATGCTTTGATTCAAATTCCGCATGAATTTTCTAGATTTTATCGTTTCAAAAATGATAATAAAAAACACTTTATTTTATTAGATGATATCATTAGAGTTCATCTCCCTAATATTTTTTCAATTTTTCAATTCAATTCAATTTCAGCTTTTACATTCAAATTTACGCGAGATGCTGAATTAAATTTAGACGATGACCTTGCTGTATCATTTATTGAAAAAATAGAAAAAAGTGTAAAAAATAGAAAAAAAGGGGAACCGGTTCGTTTCGTTTATGATAATAAAATGCCTTTAGGACTATTAAATTACTTAACAAAAGAATTAAATTTAAAAGCTGGAATAAATCTAATACCAGGGGGGAAATACCATAATTTTAAAGATTTTATATCGTTTCCAGATTTTGAACGGCCAGATTTTATTTATGAAAAACGTCCTCCGCTTCCACATCTAGATCTAGAAGAAAAAAGAAGCTTATTGAAAGTCGTATTAGATAAAGATGTAATGCTACATTTTCCATATCAACGATTTGACTATGTCGTAGATATGATTCGTGAGGCGGCAATTGATCCGAAAGTAGTTTCTATAAAAATTAATGTATATCGAATTGCTTATCATTCTCAAGTAATGAATGCATTAATGAATGCTATAAGCAATGGAAAAGATGTTACTGTAGTAATGGAACTTCAGGCGCGTTTTGATGAATCAAATAATTTGTATTGGGCAAATCGTTTAAAAGAAAATGGAGCTAAGGTTCTTTATGGTCTTCCTGAATTAAAAATACATTCCAAATTAATTCAAATTACTCGTCACTCAAAAGGGAAAGAACAATTTATAACCTATATAGGCACAGGAAATTTCAATGAAAAAACAGCTACTATTTATGGAGATTTGGGTTTATTCACCTCAAATTCTATTATTTCAAAAGAGGTGAAAAAAGTTTTTCATTTAATTGAAAACCATTTTAACAGAGGATTATTTAGACATTTGATGGTTTCTCCTTTCAATACCAGAAGAAAGATAATGAACCTAATTGACAATGAAATTAATTTTGCTAAAAAGAAAAAGAAAGGGTTAATTCGACTAAAAATGAACAATTTAGTCGATAAAAAAATGATTGAAAAATTATACGAAGCAAGTAATGCGGGTGTAAAAATCGAACTTATAATTCGAGGAGTATCCTGTATTGTGCCGGGTGTTAAAAAACAAAGTGAAAATATTAAAGTAATTAGTATTGTTGATAGATATTTAGAACATGCACGTTTTATGATATTTGGAAATAATGGTGAATCTTTGTATTTTTTAACAAGTGCAGATTGGATGGAGAGAAATTTAGATAAACGAATTGAAGTTGGTTGTCCTGTTTTATCTGAAAATTTACAAAAAGAACTAGATCTTATTTTTGAATACCAATGGAGAGGAAACAATAAGGCTCGTATTATAGATCAAAAACAAAAAAATTATTATCGATCAAAAGAAAATACTGAATCTTTTCATTATCAGGAAGAAATGTATAATTACTACAAAATTACTCAATCTTAACTCGATGTATTTCAATTGATTCTGTATTTATTTTTTCTTTTTTTACAGGCTTAATTTTGTTAAATCGATAATAAAACAATAATCCAACTCCAGCAAAAGCTACAACATACAAAATTATTTGAAGAATAAATTTCTTGCTAGCCTTTTGAGGAATATGTTGCTTTAAATTAATTTTGGGTTTTGGCATGTTTTCCATTGTATAAAATTACATAAAAAAACTATCAAAAATTTCTACCTTTGAAACTGAAATAAAATCATTTTATGTTTATTGATACGCATACGCATCTTTTTTCTGATTCTTTTGATGAAGATCGAGATTTAACAATACAACGTGCAATTCAAGCGGGTGTTGAAAAATTATTACTTCCAAACATTGACATTTCAACAATAGATGCAATGCATAAATTGACAGAACAATATCCTAATAATTGCTATGCGATGATGGGGTTGCATCCTGGTTATATTAAAGAAGATTGGAAAGAACAATTATCTACTATTGAAAAGTATTTGTTCTCAAATAAATATATTGCTGTTGGAGAAATTGGAATGGATTTATTTTGGGATAAAACATTCTTAAAAGAACAAGAGGACGCTTTTATTCAGCAAGTAAAATGGGCTAAAGAACTGAAATTACCAATTGTAATTCATGCTAGAGATGCGTTTCAAGAAATATTTAATATAGTCGATGATCTAATTGATGAAAATTTAACAGGAGTATTTCATTGTTTTACAGGTAATTTAGAACAAGCGAATCATATTTTAAGATATAAAAATTTCAAATTAGGAATTGGAGGTGTACTTACTTACAAAAAAGCAGAATTAGATAAAGTTCTTGAAAACATTTCCATAGAACATTTGGTTTTAGAAACAGATTCTCCATATTTACCACCGACGCCACATAGAGGAAAACGAAATGAAAGTAGTTACCTTTTACATGTTGCTGAAAAACTTGCAGATGTTTATTCCATCAGTTTGAAAGAAGTAGAGGAGATTACGACTAAAAATGCATTGGAAATATTTAAAATTAGGTGTTAGACTGTTTAGGTTGTAATCAATTTTTTAACTTTGATGTCTTAAACACTTAATAATTTTCCTCTTTATATTAGGATAGGTTCAAAAATAAAGAAATTTAACAATGACAAGTAAACCAAAGTTATTAATCATATATACAGGCGGAACAATCGGAATGATTAACGACCCTAAAACTGGACAATTAATTAGTTTTGATTTTGACCATATCTATCACCAAGTTCCTGAATTAGAACGACTTCATATTTCACTCGAGACAATTAGCTTTAATCCTCCGCTTGATTCGTCCGAAATGAATCCAATTTATTGGTCTGATATTGCACAAAAAATTTATGACAACTATTCCAAATACGATGGTTTTGTAATACTTCATGGATCTGACACTATGGCTTATACAGCTTCGGCATTGAGTTTTATGCTTCAAAACTTAAGTAAGCCTGTAATTTTAACTGGATCTCAATTACCAATTGGAACAATTCGTACAGACGGAAAAGAGAACTTAATTACTGCAATTGAAATTGCTGCTTCAAGAAATGAAAAAGGAGAAAGTATGGTACAAGAAGTTGCTGTATATTTCGAGTTTTCATTGTTTAGAGGAAATAGATGTTCCAAAATTTCTGCCAACCAATTCGAAGCTTTTAGTTCTCCGAATTATCCTAAATTAGCCAATGCTGGAATTGAAATTGATTTCTATGAAGAGAAATTATTTAAAAGCGAATCAAAAGAATTAAAAATATTTACTGCTTTTAACAATCAGGTTGCTCTATTAAAAATATTTCCTGGGTTTTCAGCAAATGTCTATAAAAACTTGTTTGATATTCAACAAGTAAAAGGAATTATTATGGAAACCTTTGGAGCTGGAAATGCACCTAGCAATGATGAATTTCGAGAATTGGTATCCAATTACATCCAAAATGGTGGAATTATTTTAAATATTACACAATGTAATTCTGGAAGTGTGCAACAAGGGAAATATGCCACAAGTTCATTTTTTGATAAAATAGGTGTTATTTCAGGTAAAGACATGACTACAGAAGCAGCTTTAGCTAAAATGATGTATCTATTAGGGAGTGAAAATTCAAAAGAAGTTATTCAGAACAAATTATCAGTTTCAATACAAGGGGAATTATCTTAACGTAAGAAACTTAAGTTTTATATCCTTAAGTTTTACCGGTTGCTCATTGGTAATTAATTCAACCGAAATTAAGAAATTTTCATTTGTTTGAACTGGTTGTATTTGAAAATTAAATTTCCCCCTTTGATATGTGTTAAATTTAATATCCGCAAACTGAATTAAATCAATTTCATACCAATAATAATACCTGTTTTTAGCATTATTTAATACACTTACTCTTATTTTAGAATCTATAAATTCTTTAAATTCATTCTCAAAAGAAACTTGAATAACGGATGCATTTTTAAATTTAGGTATTGTATTACTGTATTCAATATAGATAGGTTTTATGAAATGCTTATTAGCACTTATATCCCCTAAAGAGATAACTTTATTTATTTCGTAATCTTTTAATTGTACACTGTTTTTCCAAACAAATCCTTTAAATTTATCTTCTGTTTTTAAAAATACACTCCAATATTTATCTTTATCCATTAAAAACCAATGAAGAATATATTCTTTGTACTGATATGCTTGAATTAGATTTAAAGGGATCGTTATTAAAGCAATTAAAACTATACTATTTCTAACTATTTTTTTAATTCCATTTAAAAATATGGCTAAAGGAATAAAAAAGAAAGAATAATATTCAATATAAGCTCTTAATCCAAAACTTCCTCCATAAAACCAACACCACCAAGAAGAAAGAAAATAACTCAATATAATAAAGAAACCTAGCCAAGTAAAAAATAAAAAGAATTGTCGTTTGTAAACTAAATAAAAAGTACTTAGAAGTGCTATAAATAAAACTGGTGTATACACAAAAAGCCCTTTTCTATAACTAAATAAAATATTAAAAAATTCAGGATTTAAAAAGTTAAAACCCTCGTTTTGATAAGCGTAAACGATAAAATCACCAACTTGAAAATACCAAACAAAACATTGAATCGATACAATACATAAAACAATTAAAATTGAAGATAATATATATTTAGGTTTCAAAAACAATCTCCTAATTCCCTCTATTAAATTTTTAAAAGAACCTGCAATAAAAGGAATGAAACAAATAATTAACACGTTAATCTGACGTAAAAGAAGTATCAATCCTAAAAATAGACATGCAAAAACGAATTTTTTAAAGGAAAATGAAATGAAATATTCTTTTGAAAAATATAAAAAAGCTGTAATCGCAAAAAAGGAATAAACATGACTATATGCGGGATCTATATTAACGTAGTGCACTAAAGAAGTACCTAAAACAACTAACAATTGAATAAACGTTATTATTGGTTTTTTTATAGAATATAATTCTAAAAGTTTTTTCAAAAAATATATCCCAAACAATAAATAAAAAATAGCTGCATGAAAAATGGTTTTCTGAAATGGTTTTTGATAACCGTCATTATGATCATTCTTTAGATCGGTAGTTAAATACGTGAAAATAAAAAATGGAGATTGAAGAATTGCAGTTCCACAGGGATACTTATTTAATTTTCGATTGTGGTAATCGTTGTATATTTCAAGTGAATTAATCCTTTTGTAATAATTTAAATCCTTGCTAACAGAAATATCTTTTCTTATGAAATCATGATGAATAAAAAGAGATGGTAAATAATCATAATACCCAATTCCATCCGCATTTATTTTCACATCTTCTTTACCAATTAAAGTATTAAGTAAAAAAATAAACAGAAAAATTATTAATAATTCCGATCCTATTTCTTTAATAAAGCTTTGAATTTTAGACACTATATGTAAAATCAAAATGAATATTATACAGTATAAAAGTAAGGAAATTATACAATCCTTTTAAAAATGAATTCAAATCAGTTACTTAATTTAAAAGGTGTAAACAATTCAACGTGAAGAAAATCAAAATAAATAATTTTTTTGCGTTATTAATTACCTTAATTTTCCAATATGAATTATATTGATGTACTTATACTGATTCCTTTAATATACGCAGGATGGAAAGGATTCAAACACGGATTAATTATAGAAGTTTTTACACTTTTAGCATTAGTAGTAGGACTTTATGCCGGAATTCATTTTTCTGATTATATAGCGAAAATTCTTAAAACTACTTTTGGTTGGAACTCTAGCTATGTTCCTGTTGTATCTTTTACTATTACATTTCTGGCTGTAGGAGCAATGGTTTATTTTGCCGGAAAAGCAATTGAAAAAGTTGTAAAATTAACCGGTTTAACTCCGCTAAATAAAGGGTTTGGAGTACTATTCTCTATCTTAAAAATGATCTACTATATAAGCGTAATCATTGTTTTAATCGAATCATACGATGAAAAAAGTAATTTTTTTCCAACCGAAACAAAAGAACAATCAATCTTATATAAACCTGTGAAAAAAGTATCTTCTACTACAATTCCTGGATTATCAGAAAGTACAATTTTTCTGAAAAATGTATTTAAAAATGAAACAGACAGCACTGGTTTAACAGTTGAAGAAATAATAAGAGCCAAAGAAATTGCAGATAGTTTAGGTATAGATGCAAATGACGCTGCTAAGATCAAAGAAATCCACGATAAATATGAAAAATAAAATAATACTATTTTTAGCACTATTAATTTTTTCTCCACACCTAGTTAAATCTCAAGAAATAGGAGGTAAAAAAAAACTCTTTTCAAATCTAAAAACAAAAATAACAATTAGAAAAACAGGACCATATATTGGTATTGAACGTGGGAAATATTCTTTAATTGAATTTGGAGGGGAAATGCAATGGAAGAAAGTTAAATGGATAAAACCTACTACAAATGCTATTCATACCGGAATGAACTATAACTTTGAAAACAATGTTCTAGGTTACGATGTTGGATATTGGATTAAAACCGGAAGATTAAACATGACTTATGGAGCAAATTTATGTTACCGAACTGATTTCACTCATGATAGAGTTGGATTTGCTCCTGTTATTGGATATAAGTTAGCCCAATTTCATTTTCAAACAGGTTACCATTTTTTAAATCGTGTACCTAATTTTACTACAACAAATACTTTTTTTGTTTCACTGAAATTAGTACTCGTTAATAATCGAAAAATAGATTTTGATAAATAATTTACATGGCTAAACAAAAGAAAGCAATTGTATCTGTAACGAACGATTTATATACTGATCAACGCGTTCACAAAGTTTGCTTATTTCTGGAAAATCAAGGATATTCTGTTCTTTTAGTAGGTAGAAATCGGAAAAATAGTATGCCCCTTTCTGAAAGAACGTATAGAACTAAACGATTGAATTTAATCTTTGATAAAGGTGCGAAATTTTATGCTGAATACTCTATTCGTTTATTCTTTTTTCTACTTTTTAAGCGCGTTGACATATTAGTTTCTAACGACTTAGACACTTTACTTCCGAATTATGCAACAAGTAAATTTAAACCTTTATCTAAATTAGTTTACGATTCTCATGAATATTTTACTGAAGTACCTGAATTAATTCACCGTGAAAAAATTAAACAAATTTGGGAAGGAATTGAAGCCTGGATTTTTCCTAAACTAAAAGCTGTTTACACTGTAAATAATTCAATAGCAAAACTATATACTGAAAAATATAAAAAAGAAGTAAAAGTCGTCAGAAATATTCCTGCAACTTGGAAACCAGAAAATATTAAAACAAAAAAAGAATTAGGGATACCTGAGAACAAAAAAATTATAATTATTCAAGGTGCTGGAATCAATATTGATAGAGGTGCTGAAGAAGCAATTGAAGCAATGAAATTAATTAAAAATGCAGTCCTTCTAATTGTTGGTGATGGTGATGTAATAACCCAATTGAAAAAACAGGTTCTAGATTCTAAAATGGATGAGAAAGTTGTATTTTTTGATAAAATGCCATATCTCGATATGATGCAATACACCTTTCATGCTGATTTAGGATTAACTTTGGATAAACCAACAAATATTAATTATCGTTTCTCATTACCAAATAAAGTTTTCGATTATATGCACGCTGGAACACCAATTTTAGCAACAGATCTAATAGAGATTTCAACTATTCTTCAAAAATATAATATTGGAAAAACAGTAACAGATCTTTCTCCTGAAAATCTTGCTTCATCTATCCAAACTTTGTTAGAAAACGAGGAGTTACTGGGAGAATTAAAAGCCAATTGCTTAAAAGCAAAAGAAATTGAAAATTGGGAAAATGAAACCATTATACTAAAAGAAATTTATCTTTAAATTGACGGAAAAAAAAATACATATCGTTTCATTCAATGTTCCATTCCCTGCAGATTACGGAGGTGTTATTGATGTTTATTACCGAATTAAGTCATTGCATAAATTAGGATTCAAAATTATTCTGCATTGTTACGATTATGGTAGAGGTGAACAAATACAATTGTCTGAAATCACAGAAAAAGTCTATTATTACAAACGAAAAAAATCAATTTTAAGCATCTTTAATAAACGCCCTTTCATTGTGGCGACTAGAAGATCAAAAGAGTTGTTAAATCGTTTATTAGAAGATAATATCCCAATTCTTTTTGAAGGATTACATTCTTGTTGGTATCTAGAAAATAAAGAAATTCAAAAAAGAGTAACATTTGTTAGAACACACAATATTGAACACGATTATTATTATGCACTAGCTAAAAAATCAAGCTTCTTCAAAGGAATATATTTTCAACAAGAAGCAAATAAATTAAAACACTATGAGTCAATTCTAAAATTTTCTAAAACTCTTTTGTGTATCAAAGAAAGTGAAAGAGAATATTTTAGTCGTTATTCTAATAATACATTTGTTTTACAAGCATCACTTCCTGAAATTGAAGAACATAGTTATATATTAACTGAGGAATATGCACTTTT
>CALPSU020000024.1 GCA_943326315.2 Chryseobacterium gleum | reverse complement strand
ATATCGTCGTGTTATTATTCGTAACAACCGTTTAAAGCGTTTGATTGAAATTAAAGCTCCTGAAGTAATTTTACGTAATGAAAAACGTATGCTTCAAGAATCTGTAGATTCTTTGTTTGATAACTCTAGAAAATCTAGTGCTGTTAAAACGGAATCTAATAGACCTTTGAAATCATTATCTGATTCATTAAAAGGTAAACAAGGTCGTTTCCGTCAAAATTTACTTGGAAAACGTGTTGATTATTCAGCTCGTTCGGTAATTGTTGTAGGACCGGATTTGAAATTACATGAATGTGGATTGCCTAAAAATATGGCTGCTGAACTTTATAAACCATTTATCATTCGTAAATTAATCGAAAGAGGGATAGTAAAAACAGTAAAATCTGCTAAAAAAATTGTTGATAAAAAAGAGCCTGTAGTTTGGGATATTTTAGAAAGTATATTGAAAGGACACCCAGTTCTTTTAAATAGAGCACCAACTCTTCACAGATTAGGTATTCAAGCTTTCCAACCAAAATTAATTGAGGGTAAAGCAATTCGTTTACATCCTTTAGTTACTACAGCTTTCAATGCCGATTTTGACGGTGATCAAATGGCGGTCCATTTACCATTAGGTAATGCTGCAATTTTAGAAGCGCAATTATTAATGTTGGCTTCTCATAATATTTTGAATCCTGCAAATGGTGCTCCTATTGCTGTACCATCTCAGGATATGGTTTTGGGTCTTTACTATATTACTAAAGGTAAAAGATCTACTCCAGAATATACTATGAAAGGTGAAGATGGTATATACTATTCTCCTGAAGAAGTAAGAATTGCTTATAACGAAGGTAAATTAGATTTACATGCTCATGTTAAAGTGAAATCTTATGATTTAGATGAAAATGGTTTACCTGCTTTAATGATGATTGAAACTACTTGTGGAAGAGTTTTGTTTAACGACATGGTTCCGAGAGAAGTTGGTTACATTAATGATGTATTAACTAAAAAAGCATTAAGAGATATTATCGGAAATGTATTAAAAGTTTCTGGCACTTCTCGTACAGCCCAATTCTTAGATGATATCAAAGAAGTTGGTTTCGATATGGCTTTTAAAGGTGGTTTATCGTTTAATTTAGAGGATATTATTATCCCTAAAGAAAAAGAAACTCTTGTTGCTAAAGCTGAAGTTGAAGCAAAAGAAGTTCTTTCTAATTACAATATGGGATTGATTACTAACAACGAACGTTATAATCAAATCATTGATATTTGGACGCATACTAATTCTAGATTGACCAATATTTTAATGGATCAATTGAAAAATGATATGCAAGGATTTAACTCAATCTACATGATGTACGATTCTGGTGCAAGGGGTTCTAAAGAACAAATTCGTCAGTTATCAGGTATGAGGGGGTTAATGGCTAAGCCTCAAAAATCTGGAGCTTCTAGTCAAGATATTATTGAAAACCCTATTCTTTCTAACTTTAAAGAAGGTTTATCAATTCTTGAGTACTTTATTTCTACTCACGGTGCTCGTAAAGGTTTGGCAGATACAGCTTTAAAAACTGCTGATGCTGGGTACCTTACTCGTCGTTTAGTTGATGTTGCTCAAGATGTAATTATTAACATTGAAGATTGTGGTACATTAAGAGGTTTAATGGCTACAGCGTTAATGAAAAATGATGAAGTTGTTGAACCTTTATACGATAGAATTTTAGGTAGAACTTCTGTTCATGATATTCTTCATCCAGAAACTCAAGAAGTAATTGTTTCTGCAGGTGAGTTAATTATTGAAGATGTTGCTACTTTGATTGAAAAAGTTGGTATCGATGAAGTTGAGATTAGATCTGTATTGACTTGTGAAATGCAAAGAGGTGTATGTGCAAAATGTTATGGTAGAAATTTATCTAATCATAGACTTGCTCAAAGAGGTGATTCAGTTGGAGTAGTTGCTGCTCAATCAATTGGTGAGCCTGGTACACAGTTGACATTGCGTACTTTCCACGTTGGGGGTACTGCATCTAACACAGGATCTGAATCTGATTTAAAAGCTAAAGCGACTGGTCGACTTGATATTGAAGAACTTCGTACAATTGAGAAGAAAAATACAGATGGAACTACAAGAGTAGTTGTTGTTGGTAGATCTGCTGAATTGAAAATTACAGATGAGAAAACAGGAATTGTATTAATGAATACAAATATTCCTTACGGTTCTGAATTGGTTGTAGCTGGAAATGGTAAAATCAAAAAAGGTGACGTGATTTGTAAATGGGATCAATATAATGCTGTTATCGTTTCTGAAGTAAATGGTAAAGTATTATTTGATAGTATTACAGAGGGTATTACTTGTCGTGAAGAAGTGGATGAGCAAACTGGATTTGCTGAGAAAGTAATTATTGAATCAAGAGATAAAAAGAAAAATCCTTCTATTCATATTGTTGATGCAAAAACAAATGAAATATTGAGAGAATACAGTTTACCTGTAAATGCTCACGTTTCGGTGAAAGATGGAGATAAAATTGAAGCAGGTGAAATCTTAGTTAAAATACCTCGGACAGCTGGTAAAACAGGAGATATTACTGGAGGTTTACCACGTGTGACTGAATTATTTGAGGCACGTAACCCTTCTAATCCTGCTGTTGTTTCTGAAATTGATGGAATTGCTGAATACGGTAAAATTAAACGTGGAAATCGTGAAATTCAAATTACTTCAAAAGCTGGAGATGTTCGTAAATACTTAGTTCCACTTTCTAAACACATTCTTGTGCAAGAAAATGATTTCGTACGTGCTGGGCAACCTCTTTCTGATGGAGCGATTACGCCAAATGATATATTAAATATTGAAGGTCCTACAAAAGTACAAGAGTACATTGTTAATGAAATTCAAGAGGTATATCGTTTACAAGGGGTGAAAATCAACGATAAACATTTTGAGGTTATTGTTCGTCAAATGATGTTAAAATCTGAAGTTATTGACGCTGGTGATACTAAATTTTTAGAAGGACAATCAGCTAGAAAAGTTGATATCATGGAAGAAAATGATGCTATTTACGGTATGAAAGTAGTTGTTGATTGTGGAGATTCTACAGCGTTAAAAGCTGGTCAAATTATTTCTGCTCGTGGATTAAGAGATGAAAACTCTCAATTGAAACGTGGAGATAAACGTTTGGTTGAATCTAGAGATGCAATTCCTGCAACTTCAACACCTTTGCTACAAGGTATTACAAGAGCTTCACTTCAAACGAAATCATTTATTTCAGCTGCTTCTTTCCAAGAAACGACTAAAGTATTGAATGAAGCTGCATTAGCAGGTAAAGTTGATAATTTATTAGGATTGAAAGAAAATGTAATTGTTGGGCATTTAATTCCAGCAGGTACAGGAGTAAGACAATTTCAAAACATGGTAGTTGCATCAAAAGAAGATTTTGAAGCAATATCAGGAAAATAAGAATTATTTAATTTCAATTAAGGGGCTACATTTGTAGCCCCTTTTTTTACAAATATATTATGGAAGAAAATAACGAAAATCAGGTTAATATAGAGCTTAGTGAAGAAATAGCATTGGGAGTTTATTCAAATTTGGCTATTATTACACATTCACCTACAGAAATTGTTAGTGATTTTATTCAAATGATGCCAGGAATGCCTAAAGGTAAAGTTAGATCAAGAGTTATAATGACTCCCCAAAATGCTAAAAGATTCATGCACGCTTTGATTGAAAACATACAAAAATATGAACAATCTTTTGGAATTATTGAAGATATTGATAATCAAAGTGGAATGCCTCCAATGAATTTTGGGGCACCTACTACTCAAGCATAATTTATGAATATTTGATTTTAGATGTATAGTCTTTTTGTATATCTAAAATCAAATATTATTCCTGAAATCGAATTTCTTTTTCCCAAATTGAATTATTTCCACACCCATCTTTAGCAATAATTTTTAATAAGTGCTTACCTATTAAATCTTTTGGTTTTCTATAATAAGCGAACGAGCCTTTAGATTCAAATTCTAATAATACCCAATTTCCATCTATATATAAATCATAGTCTTTTAAACTTGATTTATTTTCAATTATTTTCCATTGTAAAATTTGTTTTTTTAAGATACTATCCGTTTTTAAGAAATTCAAAGTTGTTATAACTGGACCAATAGTGTCTGTTTTAATTGTAAATTCACCTAGAGATTTAGATTCGGCACATAACCAACCATTTGAGAATACAGTGGGAATGTATTTTGAATTAATTGATATATAATATTTTTCAATCGGAAGTTTATATTCTATTAATGGTAATTTTATAGCAATAGCTTTTTGAATGGGTGCGTATGGATCTCCAATGGAAAAACCTTTAATAAATTTCATTTTTTTAGGTATAGGTTCATACACACAATTTTTAGGAATTGAAAATGAAACTTCGTTATTTTTAATAATAAAGTTACTATCAGGTAATAAGTAATCGTTTGTTTGAATATGGTAAGTTTCACCAATAATTCCAGGTAATGAAATTAATTTAAATGATAATTCACTTCTATTGTTTTTTGTGTCAAAAGCTATATATGAAATATTTAATGTGTCATTTTGTTTTAAATTAACTATCCCCAATTCATCGTTATGATATATTGGTAATGAATTAATATTGGTTTTGAAAGATTTTTGAAACTTTCTTTTGTTTACTACAAATTCTTCATAATCAGAATGAGTGTTTATTTGTCTAGAAGATTCAAAGGATACTGAATCAATTTTCTGACCAAAAATAGTATCCTTGTCAACTATTAAATAACTACCATAGAGGCCAAGTGGATTTTCAGATTGATTGTAGTGATCAATAACTTCGAAGGCGAATCCAATTCCTCCTTCATTTGAACAAAAATCGGAAGGAGCGTATAACACGTCACCACCAATAAAATAGCCATATTTTCCTTTTTGTACAGGTATAATCTTTGATTTACCTTTAATTCGATATCCTTTTTCAGTTAATCTATATATTTTAACATTTTTTATCTCAGGCGCTTTTGTGTCAATTATATTGAAGCCAAATTTTAATGGATTTAAAGCTGTTTCCGTTTTTGTATCTCGTAATTCAAAATGAAGATGTGGAGCTGTGGAGCTTCCCGAATTACCAGAAAGCGCAAAGTTTTCACCTCTTTTTATAGTTATGTCATTCTCATCAAGAAAAATTTCTATTTCAAAATTTTGTTCTTTAATTTGAGTCAATTTAACTATAGAATCTAGTTTTCCGAGAAGTGAACTACAGTGGGCGTATAGACTTGTTATACCATTAGGATGATTTATATATACAGCTTTTCCGTATCCATATGGAGATATTTTTATACGTGAAACATAACCATCCGCTATTGCTAATAACTTAATGCCTTCTGTTCCATTTGTTTTAAAATCAAGCCCCATATGAAAATGATTTGGCCTCAATTCTCCAAAGTTTGCGGATAATATTAACGGTATATTTAGAGGGGGGCTATATTTAGAAATAGAATCTGTTTGAGCATTTAATTTTAATGCAAAAAAGAATACAATAAATAAACTAAAAATTTTACAGATCATCTCCCAAAAATACGATTTTTATAAAATTTACGTAAAAGAATAGGTTAAAATGTTGTTAATTTACCCTACATTGTTAATTTTGTACAAAGTCGAAAACAATGACCGATAAAATTCAGCATATAATTGATGGTATCCGGTTGAAATGCAAAACGTTGTATTCTCAATTGGTGTTAGAACGTGCTTTAAGATTAGAGCATGAAGCTGAATTAACTTCTATTAAGAGTGAGTTTTCTGTTTTAAAAATTGAAAACAATGAAATTCAACTTGAAAATTCAAAGTTAAAAACGGAATTGGAAATGATAATACAACAAAGAATCGATGAAAATCAAGCAGGTCTTAAAGATCGAAATGAAGAAATTGATGATTTGGTTAGGGAAATAGAACACTGCATCAATCAGTTAAAATAATAACGAATGGGAAAGTTATCCTTAAAAGTCGTAGTTGCCGGAAGAACATATCCTCTTACCTTGAATGAAGGTGAGGAAGATAAGGTTTTAAAAGCAGCAGAAGACATTAATAAAGCAATTAAATTGCTTCAGGATAGCTATGCAGTTAAAGATATGCAAGATTTATTAGCTATGACAGCTTTGCAATTAGCGACAAAACCTAAAGGACAAGTTGTTTCAACACCTGTAGAACCAGATTTTACAGCAATTGAAAATGAGTTGGAGGGTTTATCAAAAGAATTAGAAGCTTTAGATTAGTTAATACATTTTACTAAGTTTCCCCACTTCTTCGTATCTTTTATTGGTATGTTGAGTGGGTTTTTTTATATACATAATTTGAAAGTTTAAAAAAGATGATGTTAATTATTATAGGTTTATTGATAGGGTTGATAGGTGGTGGAATTGCTGCTTATTTTGTTCAAAATAGTTTGTTGACTAAGAAAAAAGAACAAATTATTCATGAGGCAGAGGTTGAAGGAGAAACTATTAAAAAAGAGAAAATGCTCTCTGCGAAAGAAAATTTTTTAAAATTAAAAGAAGAGCACGAAACTTCTACAAAAGAAAAAGATAGAAGACTACAATCTTTAGAGGATAAGGTTAAAAGTAAAGAGAATACTTTATCTCAGAAAATAGAAGAAATAAGTCGCAAGGAAAAAGAAACAGAACGTATTCAATCTGATTTTGATGCTAAAATTCTTGCAGTTGATTTAAAACATCAGGAATTAGATAAAATGCAACAAAAAAGAGTTCTTGAGCTAACAAAAATTAGTGGTATGTCTTCAGAAGATGCAAAAAATCAATTAATGGATGCATTGAAAGATGAAGCTAGAACTGGAGCTATGGTTCATATTAAAGAAATAATGGAAGAAGCAAAGCTCAACGCTAATGTGGAAGCTAAAAAAATTGTAATTCAAGCGATTCAAAGAGTTGCTACTGAGCAAGCAGTAGAAAATGCAGTTTCTGTTTTTAATATTGAATCGGATGAAGTTAAAGGAAGAATTATTGGACGAGAAGGTCGTAATATTCGTGCATTAGAAGCTGCAACTGGTGTTGAAATTATTGTTGACGATACTCCTGAAGCGATTATGTTATCTTGTTTTGATCCAGTAAGAAGAGAATTAGCTCGTTTAGCTTTACATCAATTGGTTTCTGATGGAAGAATTCATCCTGCAAGAATTGAAGAGGTTGTTGCAAAAATTAAACGACAATTAGAAGAAGAAATAGCTGAAACAGGAAGAAGAACTTGTATAGATTTAGGGATTCATGGTTTACACCCTGAATTAACAAGAATGGTAGGAAGAATGAAATATAGATCTTCTTACGGACAAAATTTATTACAACATTCAAGAGAAGTTGCTAATTTATGTGCTATTATGGCTGCAGAATTAGGATTGAATGTCAAATTAGCGAAGAGGGCAGGATTACTTCATGATATAGGTAAAGTTCCAGACGAAGATCCAGAATTGCCACATGCAATATTAGGAATGAAATTGGCTGAAAAATATGGCGAAAAACCCGAAATCTGTAATGCAATTGGAGCTCATCATGATGAAATTGAAATGACATCAATGATTTCACCAATTGTTCAGGTTTGTGATGCAGTTTCTGGCGCTAGACCAGGAGCAAGACGTGAAGTTGTTGAATCTTATATAAAACGATTAAAGGAACTTGAAACATTAGCCTTATCTTACGAAGGTGTTTCAACGGCATATGCAATTCAGGCTGGACGTGAATTACGCGTGTTGGTTGAAAGTGAAAAAGTTACTGATTTAAAAGCGGACGAATTATCCTTTGCTATTTCTCAAAGAATTCAAACAGAAATGACTTATCCAGGACAAGTTAAAGTTACTGTGATTAGAGAAAAAAGGTCAGTAAGTTACGCTAAATAATATTTTAAATTTAATATTAACTAAGTATGTCAGTTGATAAGAAGCATGTTTTAATAACTGGAGGAGCAGGTTTTATTGGTTCCAATATTGTTGAAAAACTCTTAAATAGTGATGTTCAAGTTACCGTATTAGACAATCTTTCCACAGGAAGAATTGAAAACATTGAAGAGTTTAGTCAAAATCCAGATTTTAAATTTATTAAAGGAGATATTTGTGATTTTGAAATTTGTTTCAATGTATTAGAAGGAGTTGATATGGTATGCCATCAAGCTGCTTTAGGATCGGTGCCACGTTCTATAGAATTTCCTCATAAGACGCACGAAGTAAATGCTACAGGATTTTTAAATATGTTGCATGCAGCTAAGGAACGAGGAATTAAAAGATTTGTATACGCAAGTTCATCAAGTGTTTATGGTGACAGTTCAATTTCACCTAAAGTAGAAGGTGAAGAGGGGAATTTATTATCCCCTTATGCTGTAACAAAGCAATTGAATGAAAAATACGCTAAGGTATATTCTCAATTGCATGGAATGGAGACAATTGGTTTACGTTATTTTAATATTTTCGGACCAAAACAAGATCCTAATGGAGTATATGCTGCAGCTATTCCTAAATTTATAGCTAGACTTAAATCTAATGAAGACGTTGTTTTGCATGGGGATGGATTACAAACTCGTGATTTTACCTATGTAAAAAATGCTGTCAACGCGAATTTTTTAGCTTTATTTTCGGATAATAAAGAAGCAACAGGAAAAGTTTATAATGTAGCATGTAATGATTCATTTACTTTAATTCATGTAGTTGATTCGTTAAAGAATGGACTCTTAAAAAAAGGTGTTGATTCAAAATCAAATATTGTTTTCGGCCCAGAAAGACCAGGAGATATAAAACATTCTTTAGCAAATATTGGTTCTATTGAGAAGAATTTAGGTTATAAGCCTTTATATACTTTTCAGGAAGGAGTGGATGAGTATGTTGGTGGGATGAAGTGACTTTATAGATATGTTTGAAAGATTGAAAAAATCAAATTTTTTAAATAGTATTCTTATTTTAGTTTCAGGAACAGTTGTAGCTCAAATAATTTCTTACTCACTCTCTCCTTTACTTTCAAGACTGTATTCTCCAGAAGAAATGTCCTATCTATCTTTATTGACTAGAATACTTAGTTTTTTTGCTGTAATAGCTACTGCGAGATATGAAATAGCTTTCCCTTTGCCTAAACGAGATGAACACGCCTTTTCATTATATAGGTCTTCATTTTATTTTACAGTAATTGTTGTAATATTGTCTATTATCTCATTAGTTTTAATAGATTTTTTCAATTTTTTTGACGCCATTTTATCCCCAATTCTTTATTTTATACCCTTTGGCATTTTGTTTTTGGCATTTAATAGTCAAGGGTTGAATTGGGCTATACGAATGAAGAGTTTTCGAGTTATTACTTTTTCAAAAATTCTTCAATCAAGTTTCAACTCTGTTTTAGGAGTTTTTTTTGGCTTTTTATCTTTTGGTTATGTAGGTTTAATTTACGCTTTTTTGATTTCAGTTTTTGTGAGTAACATTCCTTTTTGGAAGGTTTTTAAAGGTACTAAAAATAAAATGAAAATTTTTAGATTTAAAGGTAGGAATTATGTGGCTTTAAAATCATATTCAGATTTCCCTAAAATTAATCTACCACATGTTTTAATGGATTTGACAAAAGAATTATTTATAGCTTTTTATCTAATCTATTCGTTTGACAAGGAAGTTTTAGGTTTGTATGATTTTTCTTATCGTATGTTGAGATTGCCAATTGCTATAATTGGAGCATCTATTAGTCAAGTGTTATATAAAAAGTCAGCAGATTTAATTAATGAAGGAAAATCAATTTACCATTTAGTTCGTAAAACAATAATTATGTTGTTTTTTATTTCAATAGTGCCATTTGGAATATTGTTTCTATATGGTGAAGAAATATTTAGTTTTGTTTTTGGAGGAAATTGGATAGAAGCAGGAGTTTACTCAGAAATTATGGCTCCTTGGTTAATGATTAATTTTATATTGTCACCTATTTCTCAGATACCGACTGTTTTGAATAGGCAAAAAATGTTTTTTATTGTAAGTTTAATTAGTACACTTGTTTTAATTTTCACTTTAGTTATAAATTTTTTATTTCCAAATTTAAATTTAGTTTTTCGTGAGGTATTGAAAATTGTAAGTTATGGTCAATTTATATGTTTGTCATTTTTACTCTTTTGGATAATGAAATTGATTAAAAAGGTTGAATTTGCTTAAAGGTTAATAGATTATACTATTTTGTTAAAACTTACTAACTTTGTTTCAAAATCTTAATTAAAAATATATAACTTTAAATGTTATTTAATTCTCTTAGTTTCATAATTTTTTTACCTATTGTATATACACTTTATTGGTTATTATCAAATAAGGGGTTAAAATTTCAAAATATATTATTATTAATATCGAGCTATTTTTTTTATGCTTGTTGGGATTATAGGTTTTTGTTTTTACTGATTTTTTCAACCTTATTAGATTATTTTACCGGATTAAAAATTTTTAAATCAAAGGATGATTTTCAAAAAAAAACCTGGTTATGGATAAGTATATTTATCAATTTAGGATTTTTGGGGTTATTCAAATACTATAATTTCTTTGCTAATTCATTTGTCGATGCATTTTCTATCATTGGAATCCATATTGATTTATGGACATTAAAAATTGTATTACCAGTAGGGATATCCTTTTATACTTTTCATGGGTTATCCTATGTTATTGATATCTATAAAAATAGAATTGAAGCTGAAAAAAACTTTGTTAATTATTCAGTATTTGTAAGTTTTTTCCCTCTTTTAGTTGCTGGTCCTATTGAGAGAGCTACTCATTTATTGCCCCAAATAAAATCGAAAAGAGCATTTCATTATACAAATTCTATACAGGGATTAAAGCAAATATTGTGGGGAGTATTTAAGAAAGTTGTAATAGCAGATAACTGTTCAGATTTTGCTAATTATGCATTTGGAAATTCAGATATTTTACCGGGAAGTTCACTTTTTTTAGGAGCAGTTTTTTTTAGTATTCAGATTTATGGTGATTTTTCTGGTTATTCAGATATTGCCATTGGAACTGCTAAACTTTTTGGAATTAATTTAATTAGAAATTTTTCATATCCTTATTTTTCAAGGGATATCGCTGAATTTTGGAGAAGATGGCACATTTCTCTGTCATCATGGTTTAGAGACTATTTATACATTCCGTTGGGAGGTAGTAAAGGAGGGAATTTAGCTAAAATTAGAAATATTTTTATTATTTTTCTAGTAAGTGGTTTTTGGCACGGGGCAAATTGGACATTTGTTTTTTGGGGATTTTTAAATGCTTTATTTATTATTCCTTCAATCATTTTAAATTCTAACCGAAACAATCTTGATATTGTAGCAAAAGGGAGGTTATTACCTTCTTTTAAAGAGTTTTTTTCAATTTTTTTCACATTTGGTTTAACTGTTTTTGCTTGGATTTTTTTTAGGGCAGAAAGTTTATCCAAAGCTAAAGATTATATTTTTGGAATTTTATCTTCTTCTATATTAAGTCCGCCAATTTTACCCGATAATTTTAATCTCACAATTATATTAATACTTGTAGTATTATTTTTTTTAATCGAATGGCTTGGAAGAGAATCTGAATTTGCTATTTCAAGTTTTTTTGTAAGTTGGAATTGGTTTTTTAGGTGGTTATTTTACTTCTTTTTGATTTTTATTATTGGTCTATTTATGAAGACAAGTGAAACTCCATTTATTTATTTTAATTTTTAAATGATGAAAAAATTTTTAAAGAAGATTTTTTATTTTACACTTTTTATCCTTGTATTTTATTTTGTTTTTATTTTTATATGGGGAAACTTTGCCCCATATAGTTTGAAAGTCAATTTGATGACTTTTGAGGGAAAAAATGTTCATACTTATTTAAAATTAAAGGAGGTAAAGAAGGTCAGAAAAGTTGATATATTGTTTATTGGTTCATCGCGTTGTTATAGAGGTTTTGATGTTAGAATTTTTAAAAAATACAATTTTACTTCTTATAATTTAGGAACAACTTCTCAATCACCTATTCAGTCCGAAATGTTGTTGAAAAAACATCTAAATAGAATTAAACCTAAAGTTGTAGTTTTTGAAGTAAATCCACTTATGTTTTCAATAGATGGCTTAGAGTCTTCCTTAGATATCATTTCTAATGATGAAAATGATTTTTATTCTTATAAAATGGCTTCAAAATACAAGAATATAAAAACAATTAATAGCATAATTTATAGTTTTGTACTTTTTAAATTTTGGAATAGAGATAAAATTTTAAAAGATTTTGAATCAAAAGAAGGTATATATATTAAAGGGGGATATGTTGAGAAAAAAATTGTTTTTTTCAGGACTTTAAATTATAAAAAAAGCAATCTGAAATTAAATCCTAATCAAATTTTAGCTTTCAAAGAAATTATTAAATTATTAAAGTCTAAAAAAATATCTATTTTATTAGTTCAAGCTCCAGTAACATCTAATTTTTATTCTTCTTATTTAATGAATGATAAGTTTGATAATCTAATTAATAAATTTGGTGTTTATTATAATTTTAATAAATTAATGAAACTAGACGACTCTCTTTATTTCTATGATAAGGACCATTTAAATCAAAAAGGGGTAGTTTTGTTTAATAAAAAATTTATAGAAAGTTTTTTGTTGCCTAAAGTTTCAAAAAGTGACAAGGATGTTACCGTTTATCAATAAATAAAAATGAAGAAAGTAAACTATAATAATGTTTTTATATTGATGTTGGGGACGGTCTTAGCTCAATTAATTCCTGTTGCTTTACAGCCTTTATTAAGAAGACAGTATTCGCCAGAAGATTTTGGACAGTTCGCTATGTTTTCAGCAGTAACAGAAGTTTTAGTTACGATTGCTTCTTTTCGTTATGAACAAGCTATTTTAATACCTAAGGAAGATGAAGAATCGAAAGATATATTTAAGTTGACATTATTAATCTGTTTAATTTTTAATGCAGTAGTATTATTGTTTTTTACTTTTATTTCATTATTTGATATAGATTATTTAAAACCAAAGGGAGTAAGTGATTTTTCATTGTTATTAATACCTTTAACAACTTTTTTTTTCAGTGTAATTAACTCAGGAAGTCACTGGTATAATAGGAGTGGGGCTTTCAAAGATTTGTCAATCAATAAACTTTACAGAAGGGTATCAGAAGGTATAACACAGGTCTTTTTCGGGTTTTTATCGAATCCCTTTGGATTGATTATTGGTATGTTTTTCGGTGTTTTTATAAGTTCTGTACATGTTTTTTATAAGACCAAAATTTTAAAAAGATTCTTTTTTGATATTGATTTTCATTATTCTAAAAAAATATTTTTAAAATACAAAACCTTTGTTTTTTATGGGGTACTACCTTCATTACTATATATATTAAGCATTTTTATTCCTGTTTTTATTATAAGTAGTCATTTTTCAACTAATATAACAGGTCAATTTGATCTAAGTAGACAAATTTTAGGATTACCTTTAGTAATCATTTCTATAAGTTTAAATCAAGTTTTGATAAAAAAAGTGATTGTAAAATTTCATAATAATGAAAACTTTATGAAAGAGTTAAATACTACTTTTTTGATTACTTCAATAATTGCTGTACTTATTGTTATTGGTTATTATGTTATTGGTGAGTTCTTAGTTTTATTCGTTTTTGGGGAAAAATGGAAAATTGCAGCTGAGCTGAGTAAAATTTTGGTAATTGGATACGGAGTTAAATTTATAAGTACAAGTATTTGCAACATTTTAATACCGCTTAATAAACTTAAGGTTTTAGGGACATGGCAAACTATTAATTTTTTGTTATCTTTGTGTCTTGTCCTTCCGTATTTCAATAAAGATATTGAGTTTTTCGCAATCTCTTATACAGTTTTTGAAGTAGTTAGTAATGCTTTATGTATAATTTTTGTTTATAAGGCTTCTAGGAAGATAATATATGATGTAAAATAATAAATTAATAATGAGTATTAAGGATAGGTTTAATGATTTGTCAGCATTAGCTATTTGCTATGTTTTGTTTTTTTGCAGGCTACTTTTGCCATATATGATTTATGTTTTTTTATTATTTTCTATAAGTTTTACAGTTTATAAATTATGGAAAAGTAGGTATGAGATTAAGCAATTTTATTCAAATAGATTGTTAAAATATCTAAAATCATATTGGATATTTTTGCTATTATGTTTGTTTTTTGTTTTAGGGCTTTTTAATTCTAAAACAATAAGTTATTATCTTTTTAAGGAAGTATTAGCTTTAATAATGATTGTAAATATCTCTTTATTGACTTATATTATTGTTGATCAAAATGATAAATTTAATCAATTTTGGGGCAAGCTTAAAAAGTTATTATATCTTGTTTTAGTTGTTGTTTGTATATTATCTCCTTTAAAATATTATCTAGAACTAACGGGTATTTATTTTGATTTTTTAAGAACAAATATTGATAATTATTATCCCGTAGGAACATCTTTAATTGTTGATTATAATTTTTTTAGTTTAATGAATATATCAGGGATAATTTTGTTATTTTTTGATTTATCGAAAACTAAAAAAAGATCGAAAGAATTTTTCAAAATTCAATTTTTTATTTTTTGTTTAACTAATAATGTTATTATGTCTTCATCAAGAAGAGCATCTATATTATTAGTTGCCATTTATTCCATTTGGTTGTTAATTCCATTTTTTAATTTTATGGCGTTAAAAATTAAAGGTCTAAGTAAATACCAATTTACATTCCCTACTTTTCTTTATTCGATTTTGATTGTATTTTACTTATTGTTTTACTTATTGTTTACAATAGAAAATAATAGTAAGAATACTTTTTTAGGTTCAATTGGAATAAATCCTGGGGATTTTAATAAAAGTGTTATTGGTGTTTTTGGGAGATATGGAACAATATTTAATCAAACAGAAGTAGAAGTAAATAATAAAACTGAAATTTCAACAGAAGATCTTGGTAATATTCCTATCAAGACATTGAGTTCAGATTCTTCTAAATATGTAAAGGAACAAATTGTTTTTAAAAATAAGAAAGTTCATGAGAATTTAGAAAAAGGAAAAAATATTTTGAGTAATGACAATAAATTATCTGGAAATAGAGTTATAAGGTTAAAATATACATTTGATGTTTTTGATAATTTCACATTAATTCAAAAAATATTTGGTAATGGTTTTGATTATATGATAATTTTTGGAAATCATTTTTATGTTGAAAATGGAAAAGATTTTAGATATGATTACCCTCATAATCCAATTCTTTCCTCTCTTTTATATTCTGGTATTTTAGGATTTATTTTTTGTGTGTTTTTTATCTGTGTTTTATTTTTAAATATTTTTAAATATTTTAAGTATTTAATGGATTTATGTTTAATTATTATTATTCATTTTTACTTCATACTATTCAGTGGGAATAGTTTATTTGGAACTCCAGAATTTCTAATCTTAGCTCTAATTAT
>CALPSU020000023.1 GCA_943326315.2 Chryseobacterium gleum | reverse complement strand
GATTATTAACTACAATGTGGATCGTTCCACCAGCTCTGTTTGCATCTAATTGAGCCATTTGTAAAACTTCGTATACAATTCCTTGACCTGCAACAGCAGCATCACCATGAATCATTACTGGACAAATTTTATTTTCGTCTTTTAGAATGTGATCTATTTTTGCACGTGCAATTCCTTGAACAACAGGATCAACAGCTTCTAGATGCGAAGGATTTGGTGACAATGTCAAACCAACTGTTTTACCATTTTTTAATTTTACTTCTGAAGTATATCCTTGGTGGTATTTAACATCTCCATCAAATGCGTGATCAATTTCAAATTCCTTACCTTCAAATTCAGAAAAAATATCTTTCGGACGCTTCTCAAAAATATTAATAAGTGTATTTAAACGTCCACGGTGTGCCATTCCCATTACGAAATATTCAATTCCAAGATCAGAACCTTTAGAAATCAAAGTATCTAATGCAGGAATTAAAGCTTCACCACCTTCAATAGAAAAACGTTTTTGTCCAACGAATTTTTTACCTAAATAGGCTTCGAAATTTGTTGCTTGATTTAATTTTTTATAAATCTCCATTTTACGATTTGCATCGAATTTCGGACGATTTTTTAATTCAATTTTATGTTTTAACCATTCAACTCTTTCAGGAGTACGAATGTATGCAAACTCAATTCCGATTGATTCACAGTATGTTGCTTCTAAATGAGAGATGATTTCTTTCAATGTAGTAGCACCAATTCCTGTTTCTTCACCAGCTTGAAAAACTGTATCCAAATCAGATGCTTCTAAACCGAAATTTTCTAAGGCTAAAGTTGGTGAATACTGTCTTCGTTCACGAACTGGATTTGTATGTGTAAATAAATGGCCGCGTGATCGATATCCATTTATTAAATTTAGAACCTTAAATTCTTTTTGAAAATTTTCAGGTATTTCGCCACCATCTTCGTAGTTGGTTCTAGCAAAATCAAAGCCTTCGAAGAACTTCTTCCAGCCTATATCCACGCTTTCTGGATCTTGTTGATATGATTTGTACAAATTGTCAATCGCTGTGACATCTGCATTCCCTATGTATGTTACTTTATCCATATCTTAATTGTGCACAATAATGGTCCGTAAAGTTATATAATTCTATGCTTATATTCGAGAGAAATAGGAATTATTTTGATCAGATTAAAGACTATTAGTCGTTGGAAATTTTACTAGAAGAAGATTGTTTGTAAAAATTTGGAATACGTTTGCATATTTTCCTTAATAATTAAGGAATTTAATCTTCCAAAAAAATTCTATAGTTTAATCTAAAATCTATTTAAAATCTAAAAGTTACCCCTCCAAGAACTTGAAAACCTTGTACAGGTGTGTTATACCACCTTCTATAACGTTGAGCTGCTAAGTTATTGCATTGTAAAAACACCGAAACCCTTTTGTTATATCTGTATTCTACGTTTAGATTAACATCTGCAATAAATCCAAGTGTTTTTGCAATTTGTTTATTTTCTAAGGATGTTTTATCTTCTATTTTGTAGATTAAAGCTCTTCTACCTCCTTCAAAATTCAAATCTAAATTAGCATAAAATTTATCGTACAAATTATAGTTAACCCTTGTTATAAGTTGAAATTGAGGTAGATTCCAAGCATAAGCATTGTTATTTAAACTGTATGAATAAAATTTACCAATTGCATCAATTTTTATTTTTTCAATTAATTGATAAGAAATAGAACCTTCTATTGTTGTAACTTTTAACGTGTCATAAATGATATTGAACTTATTTCCAATTGAATAGGTTGTATCTGTAACGTATAATGCTTTATTTTTAATATATGCGAAACTTGCACTGGCATTGAAACTTATTCTTTTTGTTAATGTTCCTTTGATTCCGAAGAATAAATCTGCCACGGTATTTTCATTTCTCATGGCGATGTTTGTTAACATAAACTCATTTTGAGTAGAAAGTGATTTAAATGTATTTTGTTTCAGCCCCCCTTTAACGCCAAGGTAAGGAATGAATAAATCATTAAACAAAGAATATTTTACTTCAGCGATAGGGTATATGTATAAATTTGTTTTTTTATCCGCATCCATCGTTAAATCGATTCCTATTTTCGCTTTTAATCTATTGTTATATGCATACGTTGTAATGGATGGTCTTAAATTAATCACTGTATTATTTCTCACAATACCCGTATCTAAAAGCGAAACACTAGAGTCTGCTACCCCATATTTGTATCCATTGTATGCAGCATTTAAATCAACAGAAAAAATTTCTTTGCCTAATCTGTAATTTAAGGTATTAGTCAAAGCAATATAGTTTTCTTGCGCTCTCCATTTGGATAAACTCTCAATCATTGGTTTTTTAGATTGAAAGTTATTGTAAGCTAATCCAATTTTGTAATTTATCTTAGCACTATCCGCTTTATGAGAAGCAAACGAAAAGACTGCTCCAACGTCACTAAAACGTTGTGCAATACTATCTCTATTTAACAACTCATTCTTAACTCCATAATAATGAAACCCTTTGTTGTTATAGTGAATGTCACCCAAAAGTGTGTAGTTTTTCTCGTTTATTCCTCCAAATATTTTCCCAGAATTTCTATCAAATTGAGCAGGGGCATAGTCTTTTATTTTCCCGTATGAACTTAAGTGTTTTAAATGTACTCCATAAGTATATTTACGTGATCTTGTTCCATCAAAATAGATTTCTCCTAGTGGCATCAAAGTACTACCAATACCAATTTTACCAAATGAATGGTATAATTGAGATAATTTTTGTTCCGTTTTAACTGCAGCTGGTTCAATTTTTTCAAGAATTATTTCCGTTTTTTGTTGCAACGACATTAAAGGATAATTTGTCAATGGAGTTGCCATGATTGTGTCGATAATTTTCGGACTTTCGGGAATTCGATATGCTTTTTCAACCGTTCTCTTTCCTTTTGTAATTATAATTACATCCTCACCTTGGCTCAATGCATTGAAACCAAAAAATAGACATACGAATAGGATAATTTTATTTTTCATCTGTTTCATCATTTACTTCAATTTCAGGTGTTGTTTTTGGTGTAATGTCTTTTTCAGTTGTTTTAAGTAGCATTAATTCTTCCCAAACTTCATTTGCTTCTGCAATAATTCCATCTTCTTTATTCGGGTAATTTTCTATTACAGATTTTAGTGTTTCTTCTGTTTGGAATAAATCATCTTTTAGAATTAATAATCTTGCTTGTAAAATCAATGCTTTTGCAACCCAATAGTTATAAGTAGGTTTCATTTTTAATAATTCCCTTACTTCTTTGTCAGATTTTTCATATTCTTTTAGATCAAAATACATTTCAGCTAGTAAAAATTTTGCTTCAGCACCAGTTACAGTTGTAGTGTTTTTAACTAACCATTCTAATGAAACTTTTGCGATATCATAATTTTTAATGTTATAATTTGCAAGTGCATTTGTATATTCTGATTCTAATTTTATAGTACTATTAAGTTGACTATTTTCTAAGATTATTTTAGAATATTTTGCAGCATTTTCCCAGTTTTGGATTAAGTAATAACTTCTCATTAACCCTAACCTTGAATTATAGATAATACTTGGTGATGGACTTATTTTTTCTAATCGTTCATAGTATGGTATTACCTCTTCGTATTTTTGATTATTAAATAAGTATTTCGATACGCGTATTCCTGCAATTTCTGTAAAGCTATTTGTAGGGGCTTCTAAAACTTGTTTGTAAAAATTTAGAGCTTGTTCCATATTATTGGATCTAAAGTAACAATCGGCTAAATAGTTTTTTGTATCAACACTGTAAATTCCTTGAGGATATCTTGTAATATATTTTTCTAATTGAGCGATTGTATTAGCGATTGGTTGAAGTGTATCTTCGTACATTGATTTCGCAGGGCCAAAAAATAGTTCTTCTTGTTGGTCTTTTGTCATTCCAGCGCATGGAAATTGTTCCCCTATTTCTAAAGCTTTTTCAGGTTGTTTTAAACTGTTAAAAATTGCTATTAATCCTTTTGCTCCTGCTTCGCAAATTTCTCTATCTGTTCCATATTCAAATAATATTTTTCTGAAAGTAGCTTCTGATTTTTCAAATTCATGTTTTTTATAATAGATATCTGCAATTTCAATTTGAGCAAATTTCACTAATTCGTTGGAAGGATAATCTACTATTATTTGTTCAAAATAACGTTTTGATTTATCATATTCTTCCATACCTTTATAAGTAACGGCCAACTCTTCTATTGCAGATAAAATATATTTAGAGTCTTTATAATTATTCACTAAATCTTGTAAATATTTTATTTTGTTCTCAGATCCATTTTCAGTATAACCATAGGTTTTAGCTAAATAATACAATGCCTGATCTTCAAATCCAGATTTTTGATCTAAAGCCCCTAAGTAATATTTTATTGCAGTTTCATTTTGACTAGTCGCATAGCATCCGTCTGCAACTCTCATATATGCATCTGCTAATTTTCTTTTGTTTGTCAAATGATTTTGCTGGGTGTATATTCGAAACGATTCGATACCCATAAATGTATCTCTTAATGCATAGTAAGCATATCCTATATTGTAATATGCGTCATTTTTCATTTCGGTAGATAAAGTTGCCGGCAAGCTAATAAACGTTTTATAATTTTGAATTGATTTTTCGTATTTTTTCAGTTGAAAATAAGAATCTGCTAACCAAAACTTCGCTTTTCCAGTGATTACCGGATCTACTGGGTATTTTTCTACTAATTCAAATGCTCTAATAGCAGATGCATAATCTATTTTTTGGTATAATTCAACTCCTCTGTTAAAGGCTACCATTTGATATGCTGTTTTTAATCGGATATCTTTATTCGGTAATTTATCTAAAGATTGTAATGCTTTTTCATAATTATTGGTAAGTGTATAAACATTTACAAGGTATTGATATACATCCTCTTTTCGATATGAATTTGGGTAATGTTTTAAATAAAACTGCATTGCTTCTACAGCTTCATCGTAAGGATTAACGTCTAGTTTATAAGAAAGTACTGCATAGTTGAATAATGCATCCTCTTTTATTTTAGCATCTTGATCTATTTTAGAAGCTTCTTCAAAAGCTGCTCTTGCAGGAGATAATTCATTCTTTTTCAAATATGCTTCACCTATATGGTAATATGCAGTTTGACCTAAACTATCTTTTATTTGAACTACGATATTAAACATTTTTACAGCTTCCTGTAATTGATCTGTTTTAAAATATGCATAACCAAGTTGATAATCTTCATCTCTTGTTGTTCTTTCTTTTTTATTATAAGCTAAAAGATAAGGGATTGCTTCATCGTATTTTTTTAAATGGTAATAGGAGTCACCCAATAAGTGGTTTAAATCGTTAGCATTTACCAAATTTGAAGTGTCTTTAATAGTAGGTGCAAATTTTGTTACTTCCTCATATTTACCCTGTGAATGGTATATTTGAACGATATAGTAAGGAGCTATTTTTGAAAATTTGTCACTATCTTGAAGTTTCAAGAAGCCTTCTAAAGCAGTTTGGTAAGATTTGTCTTGGTAGGCTATATGAGAAAAATAATAAAGAGCAGGTGAAGCATATTGCGATTTACCTTCTTTTATCTCGTAAAACGAATTTCGTGCTTCTACAAATCTTGTTTCTTGAAAATTTGAATACCCGACTTTAAAATAATATTCTTCAACATTCTCAGGTTCAACTTCGGAGGGTTTTAATTTAGTTAACCAAACTAAGGTTTCTTTATAATCTTTTTTTTGGTAGAAATACTGACCTAATCTAAAAAAAATTGCTTCTCTGTAGATACTTTCAGGATAATTACGATTAAAATTTTCCAATAAATTAACGGCATCGTTATGAAATAATTCCAATGCAGACAATGCTTCATAGTACAATGCCTTTTGAAATAAAGGATCATTTTTTTTATCAAATTGATTTATGAATGTTCTGAATTCATAACGTGCAGCACCAAACTGTTCTTTTTGAAACAGCTCTTCGGCACGGTAAAAGTTAGCATATTCACTGTTGTATTTCTCTGAAGACTGCGCGAATAGCTGACCTCCAAAGCACACAAAAATAATAACCAAATATTTATACATAATGGATTGCGTTTAATCAAACAAAATTAACGGAGATGTTAGTTTGGTGGCTGAATGGGTTCAAAAGTTTTAAACGTGAATTTGTTGAGAGAGAAGAAATGGTTTTAAAAATTTAAATCAATTGAACTAAATAACTAGTTTTTAAAATGTTATTTTCAAAAAAAAGCATCCAATAGTATCAGATGCTTTTTTAAAATATTTAAGAAAAATAAGTTTTACTATTTAATTCTTATTTACCAATAAATGCTTCATATTCACTTTTTTATCAATAATAGAAAACAAATCCTCAATAGAAACTCTATCTTGAAGCATCGTGTCTCTATCTCTAATTGTAACGGTATTATCTTCTAATGTTTGTGGATCAATTGTTACACAGAAAGGAGTTCCAATAGCATCTTGTCTTCTATAACGTTTGCCGATAGCATCTTTTTCATCGTATTGACATAAAAATTCGAATTTCAATGTATTTAAAATTTCTCTAGCTTTTTCTGGCAAACCGTCTTTTTTCATTAAAGGTAAAATCGCTACTTTATAAGGAGCTAAAGCTGGAGGAAGATTTAATACAACACGTTGAGAACCATCTTCTAATGTTTCATTTTTATGAGAAGCACTTAAAACGGATAAAAACATTCTATCTAATCCAACAGAAGTTTCAACTACATAAGGCACGTAATTTTCATTTAATTCAGGATCAAAATATTTTAATTTTTTTCCTGAAAATTCTTCGTGCTGTTTTAAATCGAAGTCAGTTCTAGAGTGAATCCCTTCCAATTCTTTGAAACCCATTGGAAAATCAAATTCGATATCAGCAGCAGCATTTGCGTAATGAGCTAATTTGATATGATCGTGAAAACGATAATTTTTATCTCCTAAGTTTAGTGCTTTGTGCCATGAAATACGGGCATTTTTCCAGTATTCATACCATTTCATTTCTTCACCTGGTCGAACGAAAAATTGCATTTCCATTTGTTCAAATTCACGCATACGGAAAATAAACTGTCGCGCAATAATTTCATTTCTGAAAGCTTTCCCAATTTGAGCTATTCCAAATGGGATTTTCATTCTTCCTGATTTTTGAACATTTAAGAAGTTTACGAAAATTCCTTGTGCAGTTTCTGGTCGTAAATAAATCGTTGAAGCATCTCCTGCAACAGATCCCATTTCAGTAGAAAACATTAAATTAAACTGACGAACGTCTGTCCAATTTTTCGAGCCACTAACAGGACAAACGATTTCACATTCTTCGATTAAACTTTTCAGACCTGCTAAATCATTGTTTTCCAAAGTTTCTCGCATTCTATCTTCAACAGCTTTTATCTTCTCAACATTTCTAAGAACGTTTGGATTAGTTGCTTTGAATTGTTCTGCATCAAATGCATCTCCAAATCGTTTCAAACCTTTCTCAACTTCTTTTTCAATTTTTTGACGAATTTTTTCCATGTACTCTTCTAAAAGTACATCTGCTCTATATCTTTTTTTAGAATCTTTGTTATCTATTAATGGATCATTGAAAGCGTCTACATGTCCAGATGCTTTCCAAGTAGTTGGATGCATAAAAATTGAAGCGTCAATTCCTACAATGTTTTCATGCATTTGAACCATTGATTTCCACCAATATGCTTTGATATTATTTTTAAGTTCAGAACCCAACTGACCGTAATCGTAAGTTGCTGCTAAACCATCGTATATTTCTGAAGATGGAAATACAAAACCGTATTCCTTCGCGTGAGAGATTACCTCTTTTAATTTGTCCTCTTTTACTTCCATGTAGCAAAGTTAATGGAAGAATTAAAATGGATGATAAAAGAGTGTTAAAAAATTAAGTGATATTCTTATTTATTAAAAAGTAAATCTCAATTTTTATTAATTGTTTTCACTAATAATACTGACTGAGTAGTCATTAAACAAAGAAAGACACCTAATAAATGAAAGGCAAGAGGTCTTAAAAAATCTACATCTTTAACAACCATAATTAATATTGCAAACATCGCAACCATTAACTGCATGGTGGTTAGTATTAAAAATCTATTTACAAAATTATCAGGTGCTTTATCTAATCCAGGGGATACAATAAGAGTTCCAAGTATGAAAAGGACTAGTAAAAAGCTATCTACTGAAAGAATGCTTTTCAAAGGGAAATGAAACATTCCTGAAGAAAACAAAACAAAATGAAGTGTAAATACGATTCCTAAACCAATTAAAAATTTACTGTTGTATTGTTTACTTTTCATCTTCTTTACTAGTGTTTAATACATCTCTAATTATTAAATATAATCCAGCAAATACTCCAAAAAGCGAAAGCCCTATTGTCCACCAAGCAGTTTTTGTTTGAAATTTTCTATCTAAATAGGTTCCTAGCCATGTAAAAAATGCAATTACGACTCCCATCTGAACAACTAGTGAAGAATATCTCGCGTATTTTGAAAGTTTTGGTTTGTTATTTTCTTCTGAATTCGCCATGTTTATTAATAATTAGAATCGTCAGAATTTTCTCCCAATGCTGTAAGATGAGTATGAGATTTTTGGTCTTCATATCCTTTCATTTGACAAGATCCAAGAAAAATTGCACCTTCTTCTATGTGTAGTTTTGAAGTTATAATATCGCCTATTATTTTAGCTTTATCTCTTAAAACTAATAAATTTTCAATTTCAAGAGATCCATCCACACTGCCTTCAATATCTGCTTCTAAACAACTAATATTCCCAAAAACAGAACCAGTTTGACTAATAATAACTTTCGCACGCGAAAAAATATTACCTACTATTTCACCTTCTACAAGAATACTAGAGTTTGTTATTACATCTCCGGCAATTTTTGTTCCTTCAACCAATCTATTTAGTTGGTTTGAATTTTCAATCTGAATTTTATCTTTTCTTTTTAGCATGATTTAGTATTTCTCAAGAACAAAATCTTCGTACTCATCTAACTTTCTAGTTTCAAACAAGATTTTTAGATTATCTCTTGTAATTAACACGATTTTAGCTTTTTGCAAATCTAGCAAATGTTTTCTAGTATTTTTGAAATCTCTTATATATTCCAGTGCTTTATCCGCATTTTCAAATTCTTCTACCATTATTGCGCTTTGATCATCCCCGTAGATTTTAGAACTTGTTTTTAAGTGACTTCGACTAAAAAACTCACGATTAAAATCTGAAACTTTTGTTTTTTCTCCATTGGAAGAAACTCCTTTATCTAGAAAAATCAAAATCCAATGCATTGCTTTCTCATCGAAGGCGTATATAGATTTCGATGAGAAATCAACTGCCTCATTTTTGGAAACGCCAACTTTAATAATGGATACCAATTCACTAGCCCTTTTTTCTTCTTCTGTTTTGGGATATTCTTGAATAAGTTGTTCTAGTATTGGAATTAATTCATCTTTATTTTCAGAAGTTTGACCCATTGCCATTGCTTTTAACAGCATGTATTTAGGTCTAAAAATATTATCTTTTTCATTAGAAATTACTTGCTCCGCTTTTGAAATTACCGGCAAGTATAGCCCTCGGTTATACCTATCTAAAACAGATAAATACTCTTGTTCGGCTAAAGCATCTCTTTCTTTTTTCTTAACAAAATATTCAGGATCTCTAAGATAATTAGCATAATCTGAATTTGGATACATGTTTAAAATATAGTCTTTTTGAACTTCGGCTTTTGCTTTATCGGATTCACTATAAATTCTATATAATTGATATGCTGACAATAGATTGAAATCGCTTTCTAAATTTCTTTCTAAAACGATAAGAAACTGTTTTATAGCCATGTCTTTCTCTAGCAATTGGTCTTTATATATTATTCCAGCATCATACAAAGAAGAAAGAAGTCTTGTATTCGAAGCGCGAATTGCAGAATCACTTAATGGAACTCTACTCATCAATCTTTCAACTGTTAATGTGTCTTCTATAATTTTAGAAACGCTATCTGAGGCAGTTACGCTTGATGAATCTTGCTCTGCAGAATCAAATGAAGCTACAGAAGTTTTCTCACTTCTTCGCCAATTGTCTTCATTTTCCCTAATTCCCCATAATTTTTTAAATTCATCGAATCCTTCTGATTTTGTTTTTGCGTTATTCCAATACCATTTATTTCCATTAACATCGTTGGATTGAGAAATTAAATCTTGATTTTTTTGAAGTTCCCGTAAGCGTTCTGCTTCCATTTTTTTCCGATATTCTTCGTCCTTTTTAATTTTTTTAATAACATTTTCGACAAACTCTATTCGGTCTTTTTCAGACAATTTGCTTATCTTTTGTACACTGTCTTCAAATTGAAAAGTTTCTACCGCCCTTACCAAATCAGAAAGTTTAATAGCTTTATTTTTAACTCCTTCTGCGTTTGGGTAGAATTCATCAATTACTGTAACGCACGAGTCATAATATTTTTGTGCATTTACATAATTACGCTCTGAAAAGCTAAGATTTCCTAACTTTTCATAAGCCATTCCTTTTTGACGATTATTTGTTGTTGAATAAAATGCTGATTTTGTTAAATATTCTTTTGCTTTAGGCTTATTTCCAATTTGAAGTTCCATATCCGCTAAAGCATAGTATATCTGATCTTTAAATTCAGAATTTTTCCCATCGCGTAACATTTTCATTAAGTCTTTTCTCAGTTTCGCATCTCCACCCATAAAAGCTCTTTTGATTCGAGCAGTGAAATGCATTTCATACGTACAATTATATTTTAAGACTTTTGTATAATGTTCTTTCGCTAGTGAATTATTATTAGTTGCTTCGTAAAGTTGCGCCAAAATAAAATGCATCCTAGCCTTATCTGTTTGTTTTTTTGCAAATTTTAAGGATTGTTCTAGGTATTTTATAGCTTCTTCTTTATTGTTTTTTTTCAATGCAAGATCTGCCTTTGTTTTTTCTAAATCGAATTTAATTTTTTTCGGAAACTTGACGACTTTCTCTTCTTTTTTAGTTTTATCTTTTTTCTTAAACATTTTCAAAAAACCTTTCTTTTCAGCTTTTAATGCTTCTTCAGCTTCGATTGCCTCGTCTAAATTTGTTAAATTGAATAATGCATCTGTATAATTACCTAATATTATATTCGTTTTCGCTGTCCATAATTCAGCAATATATAAGGTAGGATCTTTAGAATAAAATTTCTTTACAAATTGAAAGTTTTTTATTGCTCCATCATAATCAAGTCTGTAATAATCTGCAATACCAATAGTTATCCAGTTTTCGTCTATCCAAGGGTTGTATTCTACTTTTTTCTTAGATGGACGATCATTACTGGGCATACTGTGATTTTGAATCACTTTTGTACATTTAGCTATAGCAGTATCAATGGATGAGTAAAGTCCGACAACTTCGGTTTTATTTGGTAGAGGTTCAATTGGTAAAATTGTGTAGTAATCTTCCTTTAAATCAGATTGATAGGTTGATATAGACATTTTAATAAGTTCAGTTGCATTGAAGTAACCATTATACCTTGCAGTTAAGCCATGGTACGACCTATTTATAATAGTATTTTTTTCCGTTGAACAAGAATGAACAATAGAAAGACCAAGAATATAAAAAAAGAAATATATAAAACGTTTATTCATTATAATGTGACTGCCAAACAAAATTATCACTCGAAAAAGAACTCCGAAATAACAAATTTATTTTAATTCTTGGATATAAAAAATAAACTCTAAATAAAAGACTTTATTATATAGATTATTATTGGTGTATTTTGGTAAAGTATAATTGAAGTTGAATGTATAATTATTAAATTAACAAACATTCAACTTCAAAAACATTTTAGTATTATGCAATATTTGTAAAGACTTGTTGAATATCATCATCGTCTTCTATTCTATCTAACATTTTTTCAATATCGACTAATTGTTCTTCCGTAAAATCCACAGGAGATGTTGGTATGCGTTGAAGATTAGATTTTAGCACTTCTAAATTCAATCCTTCAATTGCAGTTGCTAAAGTTCCGAAAGAAGTGTAGTCACCGTAAACAAAAACTTTATCTTCCACTACTTCAATTTCTTCACAACCAGCTTCAATTAATTCTAACTCAAGTTCTTCAGCATCTATATTATCTGTTTTTTGAATTTCAAAAACACATTTTCTATTAAACATAAATTCTAAAGAGCCATTTGGAACAACACCTCCTCCAGCTTTATTGAAATACATTTTTACGTTCGCTACAGTTCTAGTAGTATTATCCGAAGCACATTCAACAAAAACTAAAACACCATGAGGACCTTTCCCTTCGTAATTAATCTCTGTAAAAGAAGCTAAGTCTTTTTGTGTAGCTCGTTTGATTGCTGCATCAATATTATCCTTAGGCATGTTTTCTGACTTAGCATTTTGAATAGCAGTTCTTAATTTACCATTCATTGAAGGATCATCACCACCTTCTTTAGCTGCCATTGTTATAGCTTTTCCTAATTTTGGAAACACTTTAGACATTTTGTCCCATCTTTTTTCTTTTGCCGCGCGGCGATATTCGAACGCTCTTCCCATAAAACTGGATTTATTTACTTGGCAAAAGTAAATATTTTGTTCAATTTTCATGTAATATTTCATTTTTTTTGCCCGTTAACAAACTTTCACTATCTTTGCGCCAAAAATGAGTAGTTCAATCATAAAATTAAAGTGAACAATGGCTTTTAAAAACGTATTAAAATCGGTCGTATTAATTTGTTTAGCAGTTTTCTCTTTAAATGTTTCATTTGCAAACAAAGGGGAAGAGCATAAAAAAGAAGAATTAAATATTCAACACCATATTATGGATGCTCATGAATGGCATTTGTGGGGTGAAACTTCGGTTTATCTTCCTGTTATATTATTAGATGGAGGATTACAAACATTTTCTTCGAAAGAATTATACCACGGAACAGTTGTTAAAGCGGAAGGCCTTCACGGTGAAGAAGCTATTGAATACATTGCTAATACTGAAATCGGTTACGCTATATTTCATGAGAAAATTTACAAACTAAATGCAAATGGTGAATTAAATTTTCATCATGGGCATCCAACAAATGCAAAACCTTTTGATTTTTCTATTACAAAAAATACGCTTTCCTTATTTTTCGGATCAACTATCATTTTACTTTTAATGTTTAGTACAGCTAAATTTTACAAGAAAAATGGTGCCGTAGCTCCAAAGGGATTAGCAAAATTTATTGAGCCACTAATTGTTTTTGTTCGTGATGATATTGCAAAAGCAAATATTCACAATGGAAAACACCATAAATACACACCTTATTTATTGACTATTTTCTTCTTTATTTTTATTAATAACCTTTTAGGATTGGTTCCAATTCTTCCTGGAGGAGCTAATTTAACAGGTAATATAAGTTTCACAATTGTGTTAGCTTCTTTCACATTGTTGATTACACTTTTTTCAGCGAACAAAAATTACTGGAAACACATTTTTGCTACTCCAGGTGTTCCAATAGCATTGTTGCCAATTATGATTCCAATTGAGATCGTTGGGATTTTCGCAAAACCTTTTGCATTGTTAGTTCGTTTGTTTGCGAATATGACTGCAGGGCACATCATTATTTTATCACTGATTTCAATAATTTTTGTTAATCAAAATGCTGCATGGGGATTCTTATCTGTTCCTATGGGGTTGTTTATTTCAGTGTTAGAGTTGTTGGTAGCTTTCTTACAAGCGTATTTATTTGCATTGCTTTCGTCTTTGTTTATAAGTGCTGCAGTAGAAGAGGCACACCATTAATAATTTGTAATTTTTTTAATATATATAGTTATGATTTACGGAAGTATAGCAGCAATCGGAGCTGGTCTTGCAGTTTTAGGAGCAGGATTAGGAATTGGTAGAATTGGTGGTTCAGCAATGGACGCAATCGCTCGTCAACCAGAAGCTTCAGGTAAAATCCAAGGAGCAATGATTATTGCTGCAGCCTTAATTGAGGGTGTTGCACTTTTCGGAGTGGTAGTTGGAATGCTTGGTGGTGCAAAATAATTGCTAAATAGATTTTCATTGTAACGGTTGGTTACAATGAAAATCTTATTTTTTTAAAGAAATTAAATAATTTAAATTGATATAAGATGGATTTAGTTACACCGAATTTGGGACTAATGTTTTGGACAGGACTTATTTTTGTTCTGTTGTTATTTATCCTAACAAAATTTATTTGGAAGCCAATTTTATCAGCTGTAAATACTCGTGAAAAAAGTATTTCAGATTCTTTAGAATTAGCTGAAAAAACAATGATTGAAATGAAATCATTGCAAACACAAAACGAAAACTTATTGAAAGAAGCTCGTGCTGAAAGAGATTTGATTATTCGTGAAGCTAAGGAAGTTGCTACTAAAATGGTTGAAGATTCTAAAAACTCTGCTAAAACAGAAGCTGAAAAAATTATTGTTTCTGCTCGTGAGTCTATTAATAATGAAAAAGTAGCTGCTATTGCAGAATTAAAAACTCAAATTGCTGAATTTTCTTTACAAATCGCTGAAAAAGTTGTTCGTGGTGAGTTATCATCAGACGAAAAACAAAAAGCTTTATCTGAAAAATTAGCTGCTGATTTTAAATTGAATTAAGATACAAAAGATGAAAGGGTCTAAAATAGCAGGTCGTTACGCTACAGCACTTTTGGAAATTTCAATTGAGCAAAACAAGCTTGAGCAAGTTTTGGGAGATATGAAATATCTTTTGGAAGTAAATAATGAAACGTTGGATTTTCAATTGTTATTGGATAGTCCAGTGGTAAAAGGAGATAAAAAAATCGCTATTTTTGGTGAATTATTTGGACAATTTGAAGAAGTAACAACTTCATTTGTAAAATTGATAACTAATAATGGTAGAGAAAGTTATTTACCTTCAATTGCTGAAGCATTTGATGCACAAGTAAAACAATACAAAGGTATCGTTCCAATTACCATTATTTCAGCTACAACTTTAGAAAACTCTACGAGAGATATTATCATTAGTAAAGTTGAAAAAAGTGTAACAGGACAATTAGAAATTACTGAATTGATTGATGAGTCACTAATTGGTGGATTCATTGTTCGAATGGGAGATAAACAAATTGATGCTTCAGTTGCAAGCCAATTTAATGAATTAAAACAACGTTTAACAAGATAATTTGGCATAAGCCAACATCAGAGTAAAACTACACAACATGGCAGATGTAAAACCAGCAGAAGTTTCTGCAATTTTAAGAGAACAGTTATCAGGTTTCAGATCTGAGACAGAACTTCAAGAAGTAGGTACCGTTCTTTCTATAGGAGATGGTATTGCGCGTATTTATGGACTTACAGGAGTTCAATACGGTGAGCTAATTGAATTTGATGGTGGATTGCAAGCAATTGCATTAAACCTTGAAGAGGATAATGTTGGAGCCGTTCTTTTAGGACGTTCTCAATTAATTAAAGAAGGAGATACGGTAAAACGTTTGAACCGTATTGCTTCTGTAAAAGTTGGTGATGGTTTAGTTGGTCGTGTAATCGATACATTGGGTAATCCAATTGACGGTAAAGGACCAATTACAGGTGAGTTATTTGAAATGCCAATTGAGCGTAAAGCTCCAGGGGTAATTTTCCGTCAACCAGTTACTGAGCCTCTTCAAACAGGAATCAAATCTATTGATGCGATGATTCCAGTAGGACGTGGACAACGTGAGTTAATCATTGGTGACCGTCAAACAGGTAAAACAACAATTGCAATTGATACAATCATCAACCAAAGAGAATTTTACGATAGAGGTGAACCAGTTTTCTGTGTTTATGTAGCTATCGGACAAAAAGGATCTACAGTTGCTGGTATCGTTAAAAAATTAGAAGATGCAGGCGCAATGGCTTATACAGTTATTGTTGCGGCAAATGCTTCAGAGCCAGCTGCAATGCAATTCTACTCTCCAATGACAGGTGCTGCTGTTGGTGAATATTTCAGAGATTT
>CALPSU020000022.1 GCA_943326315.2 Chryseobacterium gleum | reverse complement strand
TTACCTCCAGCTAAAGCTGGAGGCATTTTAAACGAATGCTTATTAATTAACGGAAACTGAGCTTGTCGAAATTAAGATTGAGCTTAGTATAAATAAATTAACGGCAACTGAGCTTGTCGAAGTTGAAGTTTAAATCAATCACAAAATACAGATTCATTAATAATAAATATGCTTCAAATAAAATTAGTATAAATTTAATACCGATGTATCCTAAAGTAAGAAAAATATCAATTTAACAAATCCAGCGCCTCAAAATAAAATAATCCCTATTAACGGATTTTATGCTTTATGTTTCTATTTATTACTATTTTTAGTAATAAATAGAAACAAAATGTATATTCGCTTTCAACAAATTATGGCGTTTTTTTCTGCAACCACTTTAATTTATACATTAAACTTACTGTTTATTACATTCACCTTAAAAGTCAAGGATACAAAGTAAATATAGGTGTACTCGGTGATAAAGAAATTGATTTTATTGCAGAAAAAAACGGCGGAAAAATATACCTTCAAGTTTGTTATTTGATACCCGATGAAAAAGTGAAACAAAGAGAATATGGAAACTTACAACTTATTAATGATAATTATCCAAAATATGTTGTATCTCTCGATGAATTTGCACCTTCCGATTGGAATGGAATTAAACATATTCAACTTAGAGATTTTCTAAGTGGTAGTTGGGTTTGAAGTAATTTTTAATGTATTTTGTATTTCTGCACTAGAGAAGATAAGGTAACAAAAAAGCCTTACATTTCTGCAAGGCTTTGATAATATTACTATCTGTTTGTGAAATAGAGGATTAGTAATAATTTTATATTCAATTTTACAATAAGTTGTTAAAAATCAATAGAACAAATAAAATTTACCAGCACTATAAACTTTCATTTAAATATTATATTTTTCAATATTTTCTCTAATGTTAATTTTTATTTTTTCAGTTGCTATCATTCCAAAAAATTAATTCCTTAGGTATGAATTTATTAATCCCTCCTTCTAAATAAGCTTTTCGGATTTCGCTTTACTTTTTATACAAATTAACATCAATTAACTGAAATGTACGTTCAGTATGCTTATTTCATCGATAAACTTTCATTTATTCTTTCCATAACAAGTCGATGCTTCCATTTTCTGAAAATTTGTAAGATTTTTTTTTACGGCAGTACTTAATAGGTGCGTTAAATTCTGTCTTTAAAAAGTCTATGTATTTATAAATCATTCTTTCAGAAATATTTAATTTAGAAGCTAAATTTGCAGGTGTTCCAGAATTCTCTTCTTTAATTATAATCAACAATGTCTGTACTATTTCAATATTCATATTATACAATTCAACAAATTATACTATGTAAAACATTAACATTCATCTTCAGGTACCCACTTCCAAATAAAACCTCCATTTTCATTAAATACAAAAGTTTGTTTGTTTCGGTTGTAATTTATTGGTGCATTCAATTGAGTCTTCAAAATATTTACATAATTAAAGATCATTCTCTCCGAAATGCCAATTTTTTCTGCAGCAGTTTTAGCATTTCCTGTTCTTTGTTTTTCAACTAGGTGAATAAAATGTTTAATTTTTACAAGATTCATATGAGTTATTTAGATGATGTCGAGCAACTTATTAAAATGTCCTTTATCAATTTTAATACTGAGATTTATCAGTATAATTTAACTGTACAAATTAACTTGCTCTTTATGAAATATAAGTTCAGTTATTTTTTTTAAGAAAATATTTTATAATTAAAGAAATAATTTTAGTATATTAAATGTAACTTTACCTTCAGATGAAGGATAAATGGAGTGAATTTGTAAAAGGTAATAATATCGCTTTAGCTGGTTTGTATGAAACTTTATTTCAACCTTTATTATTTATTTCTTTAAAATATACCCATGATTCAGAAATTTCTAATGACATTATTTCTGAATTATTTACTACTTTATTAGAATCTAGTTTAGAAGATAGATCTACAAAATGGAAAGAAGTAAGAGAAGTAAAAGCGTTTTTAACCGTAATAATTAAAAATAAGTCTATTGATGCAATTAGAATAAAAACTAATCGCGATAAATTAGGAAATGATTGGATAAAAAATCAAACAACAAAAATAGAAATAGCATATATTTATGAAGAATTCACTCAACAATGTATTTCTCATTTAAATGAAAAAGAGAAACAGTTAATTTTACTTCATTTAGATGGTTACAAAAATCAAGAAATTGGTGAAAAATTCAATTATTCAGAAAAAACAGTTCGAAATAAATTGAGCTTGTCTCGAAAAAAACTAGTTTATTTTTGGAAAAATTTAATACTTTTAGTCTTATGGAAAATTCTGAATTAAATCAATTAATTGACCTTTTAGAAAATCCTTCTGCCTTAAAACAAAAAATAGAGCTTATTAAGCTTTCAAAAAATATTACTGAAGAAACGGAAGGGTTTTTAGTATTATACGATTTAAATAATGGGGATTGTACCAAAATTAAAAAATATTTAAAAGAGAGTAAATCAAAAACATTATTCCCATTAAAAAAGAAGATTCAAATTACAACTTGTCTAAAATATGCAGCTGTTTTTATTATTTTATTAGGTGCAAGTATATTTTTATGTATTAGGGAAGATAAAGTTGCATCTTTATCACATCAGTTTGAGGAGCCTGGTTTAACCAATTATATGTCTACCGAAAAGCTAACAAATTGGGAAGATATTATGTTTGAATACAAAACTAAAAATTATTTAGGTGCAAATGAAAAAATAGAAAAAGCATTGGTTTTATTTCCTCAAAATGACACCTTAATTTATTTTTCGGGAATCGTAAATTACGATTTAAATAAGTTAGTTTTAGCAAAAGAAAAACTTGATGAAATTGCTGTTTCTTCGTCTGTTTTTAAAGATCGTTCAAACTATTATCTAGGAAGAATTGCTTTTCAAAAAGGGGAGAATATTGAAGCAAAAAATATTTTCAAATCCTTACTAATCTCAAACGATATAGATGTTAAAAATGCTTCATTTGAACATGTAAGTGCATTAGAATCGAAATAATAAAAAGTCCGAAAATGAAAATAATATAAATCAAGATATTATTTTCATTTTCAATGTTTGAAGATATAGGAAATCTATAATTTGTAATCAATCTATATGGTGACCAAAATTTAGGATGTGCCATAATTCCTTTATTTGTATTTAAATACGAAAGTTGGGCATGGTAAAGAGCGTCGTCGGTTGTTTCTCCTTTAGCAATGTTTTTATAAAAAAAGTTGAAGATTTTAGAGGAACATTCATCGTCTGTTTTTATTGGGCTAACAATAAGATTTAAAGCTCCATTATTGAGTAATTTCAAATAAATACCTCGATCATATTCTCTCGAGCTAACATTGCTATTAAAACCGGAAAAACAATTATTTAATACAATTAATGAACTATTTACAATTTGATCGCTGTTGATTTTTGAAATACTACTATCCGTTAAATCTGATTCATACGGCAATTCTATATTTGTAGAGCCAGAATCCTTATTTAAGATTAAACCGCCATGCCCAAATAGATGTAAAATACCACGCGAAACTAGTAAATCTGAAAGATTCCCTTGAAATGTTAATTTTGAAGATACTAATGGATTAAATCTTTTAGTTGATAATTGTTCAATGAATGGTAGTTTACTTAATTGATTATTATTCAGTTTAATAAATTGAAGCTTATTATTAGTGCTAATTTTATTTCTTGTAAAAAATTCAACCGGATCATATAATGTAACAAATTGAACATCTTTTCCAAGATAATTTAATTGATCATAATTTTTACCCAATGTATCTCTAATCATATTTGAATAATTCGAATAATCAGAATACATAACATATATTTTGTTAATAGATTTATTACAATTAAGAACGGATTTTATTTTGTCATTGTATTGCTGAAAAGCATGTTTTTTATAATTTTTAAATGATAGTGTATCATAATCAATCAAAGTATAATTCATATCATTTTTAGCTTTCACAATAGATATGTTATTTCTAGTAATAATGATTTTATAAGAATCATCAAAAGATTTTCTAGAACAAGATATTAAAAAGCATTCGTTCTCATTGAGATGATTCTGAATATGAGAAATGGAAACTTTTGGTGCCTCTATAACTCCAGGTGGATTTTGTATTAATAAATATCCGATTTTTACTTTTAAATTTTCATTTTTTAACTTTGAATACTCTAAAAATGCATTGTTTAGTCGATGACTATTTGTTCGATTATATTTATTTATAAAATGAAAATTTAAAATCTGGGTCAATAAATGGGATGTTGCAAACTTTAAATCAATTTTTTTCCTTTTGATAAAATACCTTCTTAAGTACAATTTAAATAAATAATGACTTGGACATATACTATAAGTGTCATAATTATATTCTTTTGTTTGATTAAACGAAGCCCACCAACTATTGCGTAAATCATTTAATATTATTATATCATTTTTAGTTTGTTTGTCATTAAAAGGCAATGATTCATCATTTATAATTTTATAAGAATAAAGGTTTAACAAAGCTTGAGAATTTGGACTGTTTTTAAATGATTTATATACTTTCAAATAATTTCTCAAAACAGAATTAAAAAGCTTCTTTGACTTTAACTTTTCACCTATACACATGTAATTTAATCCCATAAGCGATTTAGTATAAATGAGATCATTCCAATTTAAAGGATTAATTATATATTTATCTGTAAAATTATAAGATTCCATTGCTTTTGAATATGCAAACCATTGTTGTTGGTTCATTAATTTTTGAAAATCTTTATTTCTATAATTATAGCCAGATACAAGATCTAAATACCTTGTGCCAACACCTCTGTATAGCATTACTTTATCTGAACTAAATGGAAACGGATATTTATTTTCGTAAACTTTAGCAGAATCAAACCATTGGTTCATTAAGATTCTTGAAACAGGTAAATCATGATGTACTTTTAGTTTAATTGTAGGATCAATTTTCCGATACAAAAATCCAACACCATAAACTTGATAGACAAATGCTACATCTATTTTAGAGAAATCTTTTCTATTACGTTGAATGATTTCCATCGAACGACTGGAGTAATAAGCAGCGCTATCACCCCAAGTCAGAAAATGCCAAAAATATGCCTTTTCAGCATAGTAGATTCCTTTGTAAATTTCTCCTTCGTTTTTCTTTAATTCGAATGCTTTTCGATTTAGTTTTTCAAAATTCACTAAATCTTGTTCATACAAATAAATTTTTGCAAGATCTTTATAAACTCTATACTTTTCATCTTTTGATAAGCTTTTAGTTTTTAAAAAGTCTTCTAAAAGTAGGTAAGCAATATTGATTGAACCATCTTCAATTAATTTTTCTGCAATTTTTAGTTGCTCTTTTTTAGATTTTATTAAACTTTTTGTATTCCCTAAAAATGGAAGACTAAGAAATAACAAAAGGATTATTGATTTTTGAAAATGTGATATTAGGTGCATAAAATAATTAATGATTTATGAAAATGTGGTATTAGGTGAATAAAATAATTTGAAACTAGCTAAAAAAACTTACCCCTTCGTATGATTCGATCAACTGGAATATGAATTGTACCAAAAATTTCATTGGAACTTAAAGAATCTATGCTAAAACCAACTTTAGTGCCTCTTTCAGACCAAATCCCATGATTTTCAGGACTTTCTTTTGTTTTTTCGGGAAAAGCTCCAGAATAGAAGTAATAATAACCGTCTTTCAGCATCATTGAAAGTTGTGGAGATGAAATAAATCTATATTTATTTTGATCTTTTCTTAAAATTCCTTTTTGAAATAAACGATTGATAAAGTAAGGTCCATTTTTATTTACCGAAAACATGAGTGAAAATCCTGGAACTAGAACATCTTTTGTGCTTTTAACTTCAACAACATTAAATTCGTCATCCATCTCAGATTTAACAAATGTTTCTTTTACGATCTTGGATCCTCCTTGTTTGAAGGATAAATCACCTTCCCATGCATTTAAAAAATCAGCTGTCGGGAAACTTATTTTTTTACCGATCTTAATTAAGTATTTATATATAGGATCGTTTTGGTCTTGTCTTAATTTAGAAATATCTAAATGTATCCCTACTTGTTTTTTAGTATTTCCTTTTGCATCCCATCCAATACCGGTTTTTTTCATTTTGATATTTAACGCTTTCTTATTTCGAATATAGCTAAGTAAACTAAAACTAGAAGAATCGCTGTTATGTGCAAAAAGTGCAGTTTCAACTCCGTGTTTTTTCAGTTTTTTCCAATTGGAATAGATAACTAGTTTTTCATCTTTAAATTGTTTTTCTGCTAAAAAATCTTTCCAACAATTTGCAACTCCTCCTTTTTTAGCAAATAAAATTTGTTTTAATTCATTCGTGTATTGTGATCCTTTGTATACAAACAACCAATTTTTATCGTAGGTTAAATAGCCATTTTCATTTTCAAATTTGTAGGTTTTTTGCTCGTAAATCAAAGTGTCAGTTAAGCTTAATAATTTACTTAATCTTTGAATACCAGGAGTAATTTTAGCACTGTCTGTTACTTCTACCATTAAACCCCAATTACCATTTTCATTTGCGAAAAAATATAACGGTTTTTGAAAATTTAAACCATAATTTTTACCTTGACTTAATAGAAATTCTTGTGTAAAAAAGTCTCTAAATGGTATTTTATTGTAAAATAACATACCACTAGTTTCTCTGGCTAAGTCTAATAAAAAACAACGACCTAAGAAATCCGCTTTTGGTAATCTATCTTCAAAAGTAGGCTGTTCACTATGTCCGTTAAAATAAGGTTTTAAGTATAAAAACCCACCAACAGTTGTAGCTAAAATTAATATGAAAAGAATTTTTCTAAACATTTTTGATTCTTAGAACTTTATATTATTTCGAAAGAACGTAAATACTATTCACTAAATCTAAAATATATTTTCCTGGATTTCCTCCTTGATCGCTAAAGTTGTATACGATGTCAAAAGATGTTTTTTGTTTACTAGTACTAGATGAGTTTAATTCCATGATTCCAGTTTTTTCTCTCATAGCATCTAGCATTTCGTTTTGTTTTGTTGTAAACATTTCTCGAGGTAATTTCTGAATCGTTTTACTCCAATCAATATGAGCATACATAAATCCACTTTTTTTAATTTTTCTTGCAGCAGATCCAGAAATTGATTCATTTCCATATCCATCAGAATGATTCATTGCTAAATCTTCGTCATTTGTAAAAATGAATAGTCCATTTTTGTTGATCATATATAATGGAATTGACTCTAAAATAGCATTGTCAAATTTCCAGTAATCTCCATAATTTTTACACTGAGATGTAAGTCTAGAAATATGACCTAATATTTTTTCAGGAATATCTTTTCTATCTGTTGAAAGACCAAAACTGAATAATGGCATATCTTCTTCACCAACTACTTCTTTTTCTGAAAATTCGAATGTTTTTTCGTCGTAGATATATTCAATTTTTTTTGTTTTTACTTTCTTTATTCCATTAAAAGTTCCAAACATACTCCCTTTGTAAGTTCCAAATAATGCATCTTTATTTACAAAATCATTAAATAATTCAAGTGTTAATAAGGAAGAAGAAACTCTAGCATCTTTTTGTTTTTCTAAGATTGGAGTAATTATTTTATAAGCTTGTTCGTATGCCTCACGTAAATTTACATTGTATGTGAAATGTGCAGGACTTTCCTCGTGAATATATTTTAGAACTGAATTATCAAATTTTGAATGATTTAGTTTTTGATAAATAGATCCCAACACTTCTCCATAGTTAGATTCCAACTTTAATTCGATAGAAGTAGGATTTAATACTAAATCGCCTAAGATTACATTTCCTGAATATAATTCAGTTACTTCAGTATATAATCCAGGAAACATAGATTGAAAATACCAAAAACCTTGTGCTTTTTTAAGATTTCTAGAATTATCCATATAGAATATACCTTCGGTTTTATGAGTTAATTGATTTGCAAATTTTTCATCTGATTTTTTAAGATTATTACCTTTTATAAATAAGTCTAAACAGATTTCAGTTAAGTATTTTCTTTGAAAAATTAGTAAAACACTGTCCTTAAATTCATTGAAGTTTTTTTCATTCGGGTCTTCTGTTGCAATTGGGTATTCACTTTGTACAGCGGCAGGATTGTTTTGAGTAATTGAATCAATTTTTTCAGCGTCAAATTCTTCTTCCTCTAGTATAACATCAGAGTTATCCAAGATTTCCCCATCAAATACATCTGCATCTGAAGGTAATTTATTTCCTCGTGCTATCCATGCAGAATCAGCATATTCGTTAACTTTTTCTATTAATGGTTCAACTCGCATTAAGATTCCAACATTTCCTTTAATAATCAAATGATTAGATAGAGAAGTGTAAAATTCTATGTCTTTAATTGAGCTTTCTATTTTATCAAAATCGTCAAAAACTGTAAAAAGTTGCGCTTTATTTTTTATTCCAAATGTAAAACCAGAAACCTCATGATCGATTCCTCTACCATAAAATACATTTAGTTTTTGGCCGAAGTCAATTCCAGCATCTTTCAATGTTTTACCAGAAGTTGATCCATCAAATAATTCTGATTGTACTTCCTCCATAAATTCATACTGAACTAAATCGTCCATTGATATTTTTTGCAGCAAAGAAATATTGTTGATACTGAATACTGAAACAGCATCCCTAGGAATGAAATCTTCTGAATTTTGAGCTAGTATATTTAAGCTAAAAAACAAACAAGTTAACGCGATTAAAATTCTCATATTCAATTATATAATCTGCATATTCAAATCGCTTCTTTCTAATCTGCAATTTGCAATCTGCAATGTGTAATCTATTTTTTAATTTTTCAAAGGACTAAGGTATATTGTATTTTCCAATAATTTAGCATTTTGAAGTAAAGAATATGTATTCGTTTGTAACATTATAGCCGTTTTACTCGCAGATAATTTGGCTGTTTGATTATCAAATTTTTCTATGGGTCTATCGAATCTAGTAATTGAAGTATATTTTCCTTGAGTGAGCAATTCAATTTCATTTGGTGTTAATTCCTTTGTTTTTTTAAGTGTGATTTCAGGTATATCTCTAGTTAATTTTTGTCCTTCCCAAGAAATCCAATTGTGTGATAAATCTTCTATGTTCTTGATTAAATTTTCTTCAGAAATGACCTCTTTAATAGCTGTTTGCAATACTCCAACATTTGTAAAATCACACTTTATTTTAAATATAAAATCTGTAAAATTACTTTCAATCATCACATTTGAAATTCCTGGTTTTATTTCAAATTTACTTTTTACTCTAGCAATTTGAGATTTAATATCTTCAATAGATGGCACTTTCATTTCATTTAAACTATCTAGTGCAAGTATCGAATTAATTTTTAATTTACTAGAACTCAGGTTGATGTTATATTTAAAGGTACCTGTTCCATCATTATGAATGGTCAAATCATCAAAAATCTCAATACAAGAGCTTAATGAAAACAGGCTTAAAAAAAGTAAGAAGTATATTTTAATTTTCATTATACAAAATTATGTAAAAAGGAAACTCAAAAGTATCACTGAGGATAATATAAGTTTTTTTTATGATTTTTTATCTAAAGTTAATTTTTACTTTTTCAAAGAATATATATTCTTCGAACCAAATAATTTTGTTTGATCCAATTCTTTCCATTCTTTTTTGGTTGGCGAAAGAGTGATAAATTTCATTCCTTGAACCTGTCTATTTGTTTTTGCGATAATACTAGAAAATACAGTCGTACCAGTTTCGTAATCAAAATGTTGTATAATCAAGTTCTTATTATCAAAAGTCAGTAAACTTGGTGTATATCCTTCATTTTCATAAAAATTAAGAATGTATGTGGATGAATTTATTTTCTTTAAAATATTCAAAGAATTTCCTCCTGTTATTTGTTCTCTATTTTTCATTCCAAAGTGATACCTATCGTTTTCTAAAAAACATGGAATTGAATCATTTGCAAGAACTCCTAAAAGATATCCATTTCTAACAATGTATTTTGAAGATTCTCGAATAGTTTCTTTAGATATGGAACTAAAAATTGTTGTTATAATCCAAATTCCTTCCGAATCAAATTCATAATGAGTCTCCTTGTTGTCTGATTCGTACTTTCCAAAATGTGATGATGTTACATTTGGTATATTATTTTCATCTACTGGTAATGCAACTGCAAAATCATACGATACTTGTGCAGAAACTAAAAATGAAGCAAATATGAAATATATGATTATTATTTTGCCCATAGGATTAATATTTTTTAACTAGAGTTTCAAGTGGAATATGAAGCTCTTCATATAATTTTCTAATCATATTTAAACTTAGTTTTCGAGTGTTGTGAAAAATATCACTAACTCTACTTTTATATCCTAATATTTTCGCTAAATCATTATTGGTTAATCCTTGTTGTTCCATTCTATATTTTATTGCTTCAATTGGACTTGGAGCTTCAATTATGAAATTCTTATCTTCATAATCTTTAATTAATAAAGATAATATGTCTGCTTCGTTACTTTCAGGAGTTCCTTCTTCAGCTAAGAATATTTCCTCAAACCTTGCGAGTGCAAGTTGATAGTCTTCTTCTTTTTTTATTATTTTAAGTTCCATTTTTTTATTTTTTAATGTATAAATCAACTGTTTCTACATCTATTTTGTCATATTCTGCATGCGTGCCAATAAATTTAATGAATGCCCAAGATTTGCTATAATTTAATTGAATTACCAATCGATAATCGCTTCCATTTATTTCAAAAATTGCTCTATTATTTTTTATTGTTCTCGCTTTTATAAAATCTCTTGTAAGATCACTAGGTTTTTGCCAATTTTTAGAAAGTACATCATGGTACCACTTTTCTAATGTATTCTTGCAATCCGGATGAGTTTGATAATATTCTATTAGGGAACTTTTATTATATATATTCATTCAAAATCACTTAATAACTCAAAGATATTAAATAATTACCAAATTGGTTACTTTTAAATTGTTTTTTTTGACTAATTTCAATATATAAATTGAAAATTATGCAAAAAAGATGGCTTGTTAAAACACCTGATGAAAGTTCTGCGATTGAACAATTGAGATCATCTTTAAAAATTGATAGAGTTGTTTCACAATTATTACTTCAACGGGGAATTGAAACATTTGATCAAGCGGAAGATTTTTTTAGACCGTCAATTTTAGAATTACACAATCCTTTTTTAATGAAGGATATGGATAAAGCTGTTGAAAGAATCAATTTAGCAATGTCTAAAAATGAGAAAATTTTACTTTTTGGTGATTACGATGTGGATGGAACTTCGGCTGTTGCATTGATGTATTCTTATTTAATTCAAAAATACGAACATATTGATTTTTATATTCCTGATCGTTACAAAGAAGGTTACGGTGTTAGTTTTTTAGGAATAGATTATGCCGCTGATAATAATATTTCACTTATAATTTCATTAGATTGTGGAATAAAATCATTTGATAAAATTGCATATTCAAATGAAAAAGGAATTGATTTTATCGTATGTGATCACCATAATCCAGGAGAATTTTTACCTGATGGAATTATTCTAGATCCAAAACGAAAAGATTGTAATTATCCTTATAAAGAATTATCTGGATGTGGCGTAGGTTTTAAATTACTTCAAGCATTATCGAAACAAAACAATTGGAAAGAAGAAGAATTATTTTCTTATTTAGATCTTGTTGCAGTTAGTATTGGTGCTGATATTGTACCTATTACTGGTGAAAATAGAGTATTATGTTATCATGGAATGTTACGTTTAAATGCTTCACCTCGTTTAGCATTCCGAGAATTGGTACTAATTGCAAAACGTCAATTTCCTGTAACATTAACGGATGTTGTATTTATTATTGCTCCTCGTATAAATGCTGCTGGTCGTTTACGCTCTGGAAAACATTCTGTCGAATTGATGATTTCCGAAGATTATGATACAGTTTTTAAAATAGCCAAGGAAATTAATGATGATAATATTGAAAGACGTGTTCTAGATCAGCAAATCACGTTCGAAGCTTTGGAACAAATTGAAAATGACACCCATTATAAAGCCAAAAAGTCAACTGTAGTTTTTCAAAATGATTGGCATAAAGGAGTAGTCGGAATCGTTGCCTCTCGTTTGATTGAACGTCATTTTCGCCCTACAATTGTTTTGACAGAATCTAATGGTATGGTTACTGGATCAGCAAGAACAGTTAATGATTTTGATATTCATGAAGCATTGATCAAATGCGAAGATTTACTCGACCAATTCGGAGGTCATAAACATGCTGCCGGAATGTCATTATCGATTGATAATTTAGTAAAATTTCAAGAACGTTTCGAAAAAGTAGTTCAAGAATCTATTTCAACGGAGGATTTATTACCAGAAGAAAACGTTGATATTGAAATTTCTTTTGATGAGATTTTTACTGCTGAAGAAAATAGGCTTATAATTCCTAGGTTAAAAAGGATATTAAATCAACTAGAACCTCATGGTCCAGGTAATATGAAACCTGTTTTTATGTCTAGAAATGTTTTTACAACCGATGTTCGACTTTTAAAAGAAGAGCATTTAAAATTATCTATGACACAACCTAATTCAGATATTATCCTCGAAGGAATCGCATTTAAAATGGCAGAAAAAATGGAATTAGTAGCGTCAGGTATGCCTTTTGATGTTTTATATACCCTAGAAACAAATGTTTGGAAAGAAAGAGAAACATTGCAGTTGAATATTAAAGATATTAGAGCTAGTGTTTAGCGGAAAAGTTATATTAATAATGGGCCCTCGACAAGTTGGTAAGTCAACTTTATCGGAACAAATAATAGAAGAATCAGGTATGCCTTGTATCATTTTAAATGGAGATGATGCAGATGTTCGATTGCTTTTTCAAGGAATGAATGAAATTAAACTGAGCCGTATTTTTGGGAATAATAAACTAATCCTAATAGATGAAGCACAACGAATTGAAAACATTGGTTTAACCTTGAAAATTGCAGCAGATCAATTGAAAGATGTGCAAGTAATCGCCACAGGATCGTCAGCATTTGAATTAGCAAGTGAAATCAATGAACCTTTAACGGGTAGAAAATGGGAACATTTGTTATTACCATTTTCATTTCAAGAGATGGTGAATGAGCATGGCCAATTTAAAGAAATGAGATTATTAAATGATCGATTGATTTATGGTTATTATCCTGAAGTGGTAAATAATCCTGGTAATGAGAAGAAAATTTTAACTGCTTTGTCTGATAGTTATTTATACAAGGATTTGCTTTCGTATCATAAACTAAAAAAACCAATTGTACTTCAAAATTTGTTAAAAGCATTAGCGCTACAATTAGGAAATGAAGTGTCGTATAACGAATTAGCTCAAACAATTGGAGCTGATAAAGAAACGGTAGAGCGTTATATCGAATTATTAGAAAAGTCGTTTGTGATTTTTAGACTAAACGCTTTCAGTAGAAATGTTCGTAATGAATTAAAGAAAAGTAGAAAAATATATTTTTACGACAATGGTATTCGAAATGCAATTTTAGGAAATTACACACCTATTGAATTACGTCAAGATGTAGGAGCACTTTGGGAAAATTTCTTGATTAGTGAACGATATAAGACGCTCAAATATTCAGATTTTTATGGCTTTAGATATTTTTGGAGAACTACAGCCCAACAAGAGATTGATTATTTAGAAGAAGTAGATGGGAAATTAAAGGCCTATGAATTCAAGTGGAAAGCCAAAGGAAATCATAGAATCCCTAAAACATTCACAAACGCATACCCCGACGCAGAAACTCATATTATCACACCTAATAATTATTTAGACTTTTTGTTGGTTTGAGTTTTTTCTATCAATGCGTTAATTGTCTTCGAAACTGCCAATTTTAAAATCTGAATTAGTATCTTTGACGGTTATAATAAGCAAAATTATGTCTAAAAATCGCAAACAAGAAGCACTAGATTATCATTCTTCAGGAAAACCTGGAAAGATTGAGGTGATACCAACAAAGCCATATTCTTCTCAAAGAGATTTATCTTTAGCTTATTCGCCAGGGGTTGCAGAGCCATGTTTGAAAATTGCTGAAAACAAAGAAGACGTTTATAAATATACAGCAAAAGGTAATTTAGTAGCAGTAATTACGAATGGTACAGCCGTTTTAGGATTGGGTGATATTGGTCCAGAAGCATCAAAACCTGTTATGGAAGGAAAAGGGTTGTTGTTTAAAATATTTGCGGATATCGATGTTTTTGATATTGAGATAGATGCAAGTGATCCTGAGTTATTTATTCAAACGGTTAAGGCTATTGCTCCTACATTTGGAGCAATAAATTTAGAAGATATTAAAGCACCTGAAGCTTTCGAAATTGAAAAAAGATTGAAAGAGGAATTAGATATTCCATTAATGCATGACGATCAACATGGAACTGCGATTATTTCTTCTGCAGCTTTGTTAAATGCATTAGAATTAGCGGGTAAAAAAATAGGAGAAGTTAAAATTGTAGTATCAGGTGCTGGTGCAGCGGCTATTTCTTGCGCTAGATTATACCATATGCTTGGTGCGGATTTAAAAAACATATTTCTTTTTGATTCCAAGGGACTTATATGGAAAGATCGCGATGACCTAGACGAACAAAAACAGTTTTTTGCAACGCATACAAATCCATCTACTTTGATTGAATCATTTGTGGGAGCAGATGTGTTTTTAGGATTGTCGAAAGGAGGACTTGTTTCTAAAGAAATGATTTCTTTAATGGCAAATGATCCAATTGTTTTTGCTTTGGCAAACCCAGAACCTGAAATTTCATATAAGGATGCGACTTCCGTTCGTAAAGATATTATCATGGCAACTGGTCGATCAGATCATCCTAATCAAGTAAACAATGTTCTTGGTTTTCCATATATTTTTCGAGGTGCTTTAGATGTTAGAGCAACAACCATAAATGAAGAAATGAAATTGGCGGCCGTAAAAGCATTGGCTTCTTTGGCTAAAGAAACAATTCCTGAAGAGGTTATTGAGGCTTATGGCGAGAAAAATATTTTGTTTGGTCGTGAACAAATTATTCCGAAACCTTTAGATCCACGTTTAATTTATCATGTAGCTCCTGCTGTTGCAAAAGCTGCGATGGATTCTGGAGTAGCACGAAGACCAATCGAGGACTGGAATGCGTATGAAATGGAGTTGAAAAAACGATTAGGAATTGATAATAAATTGATTCGAGATATTACGACTAAAGCTCAAAGTAATCCTAAAAGAGTTGTTTTTGCTGAAGCAGATAATATTAAAATTTTAAAAGCTGCTCAAACAACTTCCGAAGAAGGAATATCATATCCAATTCTTTTGGGTAAACGAAAAACTATTGAAAAATTAATTGAAGAATATTCTCTTGAATTTTCAAATGTAACGATTGTTGATCCAAAATCTGACGAAGAAGAAGAACGACGTATACGATATGGTAAATCGTTTTTCGAAAAAAGAAAACGTAAAGGGATTACAGAATACGAAGCTATTCAAATCATGCGTGAAAGAAATCATTTTGGCGCCATGATGGTAGAATCAGGAGATGCGGATGCTATGGTTTCTGGGTTAACTAGAAATTACAGAGACGTAGTAAGGCCTGTTATTCAAACTGTTGGATTACAAAAAGATGTAAAAACCATTGCTGGAATGTATATTCTAGTGACTAAAAGAGGACCGTTGTTTTTAGCGGATACAACAATTAATTTAGACCCAACGGCTGAAGAAATTGCTGAATTAACGAACAACGTTGCAAAAATGGTTCGTAAATTCAAAGTATCACCAAAAATAGCATTATTGAGTTATTCAAACTTTGGTTCATCTCCGGGAAAAGATCCTGAAAAAATGGCAAAAGCTGTCGATATTTTACATACAAATTATCCTTCATTGGTTGTTGACGGAGAACTTCAAGCAAATTTCGCTTTGAATAATGAATTGATGAATGAGAAATTTTCTTTTTCACAATTAGCGAATAAACAAGTGAATGTTTTGATTTTTCCAAATCT
>CALPSU020000021.1 GCA_943326315.2 Chryseobacterium gleum | reverse complement strand
GCTGAAATTTATCACATTTCAAAGAATCTCAAAATATGAACTTACGAAATTGGTCTAAATATCATACATACGGAATAATTTTAGGTGTTGTGACTACAATATTATTTGTACTTATAATAAAATTAGTGTATTCTTTATTCAGCACCCCACAATATTGGTTTTTAAACGATACAAAAAGTAAACTAATATCACTAGCAAGTATAGCAAACTTAGGTTGGTTTCATTGGTTTATAAAAAAGAAGAAAATTGATTTAGCAATGGGAATCATTCTCGCAACTTTTATTAATTTATTTATTATACTCTATCTTAAAGCAATAGTATAAATGATAAAATCGAAAAAATTATACATTATTGCTGGTGAGGCCTCTGGAGATCTGCATGGAAGTAATTTATTAAAAGAATTAATTACTCAAAATAAAGAAATACCTTCAAATCCGGAATTAAATATCCGATTTTGGGGTGGAGATAAAATGTCAGAAATTATAGGTAAAGATCCTGTCAAACATTTTAGAGACTTAGCTTTTATGGGGTTCGTAGAAGTTTTAGCGAACATTAAAACTATTCTAGGAAACATTAAATTTTGCAAAAAAGATATCGAAGAATTTAAACCTGACGCGCTTTTATTAATAGACTATCCTGGATTCAATCTTCGCATTGCAGAGTGGGCTAAAAAAAAGGGAATTAAAATATATTACTATATATCCCCTACAGTTTGGGCATGGAAAGAATCAAGAGTATATAAAATCAAAAAGTGTGTGGATCATATGTTTGTTATCCTCCCATTTGAAAAACCATTTTACGAAAAATTTAATTATCCAGTTGAATATCATGGGCATCCGCTATTAGACGCTGTAAATCAATTTCGAGAAATTCAACTTGATTCTCAAATATTTAAATTAAATAACAATCTCACCAATAAGCCTATAATTGCGATACTTCCAGGCAGCCGCAAACAGGAAATAAGGCTAAAGCTGCCTATTATGTTGGAAGCCGTGAAAAATTTAACTGATTATCAAATTGTAATTGCTGGAGCTCCTAGTATTAACACTCCCTATTACAAAGAATACATTAAATCAAATTCAACACATATTGTTCACGGCAAAACGTATGATCTTTTATGTGCTTCTGAAGCTGCTATTGTAACTTCAGGGACTGCAACTTTAGAAACTGCTTTATTAGGTATTCCAGAAGTTGTATGTTATAAAACCTCTACTATTTCATATTCAATTGCTAAACGATTAGTTAAAATCAAATACATTTCTTTAGTTAACCTAATTATGGACAAGGAAGTTGTTCGTGAATTGATTCAAAAAGAATGCACACCGTCTTTAATTCGGGAAGAACTCTCATACATTTTAATAAATGGTAATAAGAGAAAAATCATGTTAGATGAATACTCAAAGATGAAGGAAATATTAGGAGATGGCGGTGCAAGTAAAAAAGTTGCACAATCAATGTTGAAAACTATTCACGAATAGCAAAAATCTACTTTTTTCTTCTGCTAATTTTGTAAGGTGAGAATTTTCATTATTATATTCATTTTGGGCTGCTCCATTCTTTCTTTTGCACAACAAATGCAAATTGGTATATTTCGCGATTACAGAACCCAACGTATCTTATTTGCATATAACAATGGGAGTTATTCAATATATGGTGATTCGATAAGTTTTGGATCAATATTACCAAATGAATTTGTTGATGTAACTCTAAATTCAGACAAAAAAATAAATCTTAAAAAAGGTACTATTGACTTAGGAAATTTTGATAAAATTTTTATAACTCAAAACTACCCTAACACTTCAATTACATTAACTTGTAAATCCCCTATTGTTAAAGAGAGAAAATATAAAGATGACTTTGAAGTAACTCCAGGAGTTGACGGACTAATGATTGTTAATTTAGTTGACCTTAACAATTATTTATCTGGAGTTGTAGAATCTGAGGGAGGTCCAGGAAAAGATCTAGAATACTATAAAGTACAGGCTGTAATGAGCAGAACATATGCCTTAAAGTACAGCAATCGACATATCAAAGAAGGGTTTGATCTTTGTGATAGAGTTCATTGCCAGGCCTATCATCACATGTTAAAATACACACCAATTATAGATTCTGCAGTCTATCAAACAAACGGAATTGTCATGATGGACAAACAAGATGAAATGCTAGACGGTTATTTTCATGCTAATTGTGGAGGACAAACAGCAGAAGCGGAAATGATCTGGAACAAATCAATTCCATATTTAAACTCTTTCAAAGACACTTTTTGTATTTATACAAAACAAGCAATCTGGGAAAAAAGAATCAGCCAATACAAATGGCAAAAATTCCTCATTTCGCAATACAACTATCCTTATACGGATAGTTTATATGGTAGTTTGATCTTCACTTTTAACCAACCTCAACGTATGGCTTTTTTCCAGAGCCCCACTTTGGGAATTCCCTTACGAGACATTCGTGAGGAATTTGGATTAAAATCGACTTATTTTAGCTGTTATCCAGACGGGAACGACATCGTTATTCGAGGAAAAGGATTTGGTCATGGTGTAGGACTATGTCAAGAAGGTGCAATGAAAATGGCTAAATACGGATATAAATACCAACAAATCGCACAATATTATTTCCCAAACATTTTTTTAAAGAATATTTATCAGGAATCCTTTTTTAAACAAAAAATTGATTCAATAGAATATTAATCAAAAAAAAGCCGTCTATTGACGGCTTTAAAATTATTTATTGAATAGTTAACTTCTTTTCTAAGTCAGCTAAATAAACCTTAAATTGCTTATCTGTCTCAGCCAAATTGGTTACCGTTCTACATGCATGAAGAACAGTTGCATGATCCTTACCACCACAATGAGCTCCAATATTAGCTAAAGAAGATTTCGTCATTCTTTTAGAAAAATACATAGCAATTTGTCTTGCTTGAACAACCTCACGTTTACGTGTTTTTGATTTCAATATTTCAAGAGCTAAATCGAAATAATCACAAACTACTTTTTGAATATATTCAATAGAAACTTCACGTGCAGTATTCTTAACAAATTTATCTACCATTTGTTTAGCAAGCTCAATTGTAATAGCTTTTTTATTCAAGGATGCTTGAGCAAGGAGAGTATTTAATGCCCCTTCCATTTCACGTACATTCGTATTTATACTATACGCTAAATATTCAACAACATCTTTTGGTAATTCAATACCGTTACCATACATTTTCTTCTCTAAAATTGCTATTCTAGTTTCCAATTCCGGAGCACTCAAATCAGCTGACAAACCCCATTTAAATCGAGACAACAAACGTTGCTCCATACCTTGCATTTCTACAGGTGGTTTATCAGAAGTTAAAATAATCTGCTTTCCATTTTGATGTAAATGATTGAAAATATGGAAGAATACATCTTGTGTCTTTTCTTTTCCAGAGAAGAATTGTACATCATCGATAATCAATACATCTATCATTTGATAGAAATGAATAAAATCATTTGTCGATTGATTTTTTATTGCATCAATAAACTGGTGAGCAAATTTCTCTGACGCAACGTAAAGAACAGTTTTATTTGGAAATTGATTCTTAATAGAAATACCAATTGCTTGAGCTAAATGAGTTTTACCCAAACCAACAGCACCATAAATTAACAACGGATTAAAAGCAGTTCCACCAGGTTTATTAGCAACAGCAAAACCAGAAGCTCTAGCTAAACGATTACAATCACCCTCAACGAAATTATCGAATGAATAAGATGGATTCAAATTAGACTCAACATTCACTTTTTTCAAACCTGGAATAATGAATGGATTTCTTATTTGATTCTCATTCATATTCAGAGGCATTGAAACCGGAGCGTTTCTTAACTCTTTTTTATTTAAAGCTGGAAGCCTAACAGTGTAAGGTGTAGAATTTGTTGTATTATTCTCCATTACAATACTATATTCCAATCTACTTTCATTACCCAATTCTTTCTGAATAACTTTCTTTAACAAAGTAATGTAGTTCTCTTCTAACCATTCATAAAAAAAATGAGAAGGAACTTGAATTGTTAAAACATTATCTTCTAACCTAATCGGAATGATAGGTTCGAACCAAGTTTTAAACGCTTGTAATGAAATGTTATCTTTAATAACTTTTAAACATGCATTCCATGCGGTATCATGACTATTGCTCATTGAAATTAACCTTTTTTGTAAATTAGTTATTATTATTATTTGTTCAAAACTTTAATTTACTGAAAACACTTAGTGTTTAGCTATATTAAGTCCTGTTTTTTTCAGAATACAAATATTTACATAAAAAAGTTAAAAAAAAAATCGATTAGCTATTGATTTATAAAAATCTTTTACAGTTGATAAATAATAATTTAATTACAACGAACTAAACAATTGAAAATAAATACAATATTTTTTTTTGACTTTTAATAAAAAATAAAAACACGAAAAAGACATAACTATTTTGATTATTTTTGATTCAAATAAATGTAGGAATTATAAAAAAATGCAAACTAATTTTTCACACTCGATTAAACTTAGAGTTCGTTATAGTGAAACGGATCAAATGGGATATTGTTATTATGGTAATTACGCTCAATACTTTGAAGTTGGAAGAGTAGAGGCTCTAAGAGAAATTGGATTAAGTTATAAAGAAATGGAGGAAAATGGTATAATGTTACCAGTTTCAGAATTTCACGTAAACTACTACATGCCTGCCTTTTACGATGATGAATTAACAATTACTACGAATATAATATTAATTAAAGGGTGTCGTATTTTTTTTGAATATGAAATAAAAAACAATCAGAATGTTAAAATTTCTGCTGCGAAAACAACTCTTGTTTTTGTTTCAAAATTAACAATGAAACCTATAACACCACCAAGTACTTTCTTGACTTTATTAAAAAAATATGAAAACTAACATATTCCCTTTTTCATTCAATAAATATTCAGAATCTATTATTTCCCCATTAATTAACAAACGAAAAGGTGAAACAAAACTTGGAGAAAAAATATGTTATGATTTCAATGATACGAAATGTAAATATGTAATACTAGGAATATCAGAAGATATAGGGCCCCAAACAAATTCAGGACTGCCGGGCTCTAAAAATGCATTCAAATCTTTTTTAAATAGATTCTTAAACAATCAATCAAATAGATTCCTTATTGGGTCGAACATTTGTATACTTGGAGAAGTTTCTCAAGAAATTGATTTCATCGATGTACCAGACGGAAAATCTAAGATTGAGATTTTAGATCAATTCATTTTTAACATCCTAAATCCTATTATTCTTGCAGGTAAAATACCTATAATCATAGGTGGTGGTCACAATAATGCATATCCAATAATAAAATCAGTTTTTACACTAAATAACAAGCCCATCGATGTTGTTAATTTAGATCCACACGCTGATTGCAGACCTATAGAAGGGAGACATAGTGGGAATCCATTTTCTTACGCTAAGAAAGATGGATATATAAATCAATACACTGTTTTTGGTTTACATCAACAATATAACAGTGAGTCAATTTATGAATATTTAGATCAAAATAAGTTTCACTATACTTTTTTTGAAGATTATTTAGACAAAACAAAAGATTTAAATTTAGATTTATCTGAATTAATTAAAAGAACAAGTGAGACCCCTTTAGGAGTTGAAATTGATCTTGACTGTATAGCAATGATGCCAACATCCGCTTTCACCCCTAGTGGATTTTCAATTGAAAATGTTCGAACTTATTTAAGAGAATTAGCAAAACAGAAAAACATTTTATATCTTCATTTACCAGAAGGGTCTCCAACTTCTATTTTTGATGATAAAATTTTAGGAAAAACACTTTCATATTTAGTCGTAGATTTTATTAAAGAAAATAATAAAACAAAAAAAATAGCATAAAATCATATGGCAGAAAAAGGGAATAGTATTTCAATTATTAATTTTTTTAGATCTTTTTTTCCAATTCAATTGTTAGTTGGTCATGTGAAATATAATTTACTAGCACTTTTTTATTGGCTTTTACTATTTTTAATTGTCACAGATAAATTCGGATCAGCATATGGCATACCATATCTCTTTTTTTCTCCTGAATATTTAGGTGAAGTTTCAGGTGTTGCATTTTTTTTTATAGGATTTTCTATTGGTGGTTTTACCATGGGTTTTAACACGTATAGTTATATTAAAATTGGACCTCATTATCCTTTCTTATTAGTAGTAAAAAAACCTTTCCTAAAATTCTGCTTAAACAACTCAATAATACCAATACTTTTTGGAATTATTTTTATATACAAATTTTCAAACTTTCAAATAAATGAAGAATTTGCCTTAACTTCTGATATAATCATTTATATATTATCTTTTATTGGGGGTGTGAGCTTTTTTATGTTGCTTTCATTATTATATTTCTTTCCAAAAAAACAAATCATATCCGACTCTTCATCTTCTGAAGAAAGTTTCACAAATAAAAAACACTCTTTTTTACATAAAAAAGAAAATTGGTATGACTTTTTTCAATATAAAGTTGAAAAAAACTACATATATATTGGTAAAAATTTAAAGCTCTACAGCAGTAGAAGTGTTAAACATTTAGATGAAGAATTAAAACAAAAAGTTTTTAACTCTAACAAAGTAAACACTTCGGTTTTTGAAATAATAACAATCATATCTCTTTTTGCATTAGGTTTTTTTAGAAATTATAAACTTTTTGAAATTCCAGCTGCAATGAGCATCGTACTCCTTCTAACAGTAATACTCATGCTCTTTAGCGCAATGCTATCTTGGTTTCATAGATGGACGTATCCATTAGTGTTTCTTATTATTTTATCAATGGACTACCTAAGCACTCACTCAGAGTTATTTACATACAAAAATTATGCTTATGGCTTGTCTTATAAAAATGAAAATAAACATAAATACTCTCTTGATGAAATACAAAAACAAGATCCTACTGAAGTCATAAAGACTAAACAAGCGTATCTAAAAATATTAAACAATTGGAAAATTGAAACAGGAGAAGACAAACCAAAATTAATTATATCAAATTCATCAGGTGGTGGTTCTAGAAGCGCATTATGGACATATACCGTTTTGCAAAAATCTGATGAATACTTAAAAGGTAACTTAAACAAACACCTTCATCTAATGACAGGAGCATCAGGAGGAATGGTTGGTGCCTCTTATTGGAGAGAAACATTATTACGTTACAAAAAAGGGGAATTAAGAAATCTATACGCTGGAAATTATAGGGAAAATATTTCAAAAGATTTATTAAATAAATTAGCCTTCTCTTTATCAACAAATGATTTATTATTCAGATACCAAAGTGTTAAAATCAATCGAAATAGCTACACGCAAGATAGAGGTTATGCATTTGAACAACAACTTCATGAAATAACAGAAAATTCTTTAGATCATACATTAGGTTATTATAAAAAATATGAAGCAAATGGTTCAATTCCAATAATAATATTTAGCCCTACAATAGTAAATGACGGCCGAAGACTATTAATCTCTTCTCAATCATTACTTTTCTTAACAGCATCAACTGGAGGACCAAACTTCTCAGTAAATTCTTATGAAAATATTGATTATCAAAATTTCTTTAAAACAAATAGACCAAATAATATTCGTTTTTCAACCGTGATTAGAACACAGGCAACCTTTCCATTTGTTCTTCCGATGGTAACTATGCCGACAAATCCAGGAGTACAATTAATGGACGCAGGATTAAGAGATAATTATGGATCAAAAGCGATGATTGAGCTATTAAATACAATGAAAGATTGGATAAATGAGAATACATCTGGAGTTATTATTCTTCAAATTAGAGACACAAAAAAAATACTTAATAAAGAAACGTATAATAAAGTTTCACTTTTAAATAAAGTTACACTACCATTTGGAAATCTATACCAAAACTTCGCCAAAACTCAAGATTTTGATCAAGAAGAATTATTGAAAATTGCTGTAAATAATTTCAAATGTCCAATTGACTTGGTTACTTTTAATTTAAGAGAAAACAAAAATGACCGAATTTCATTGTCATGGCATCTAACAAAAAATGAAAAACAAAAAATTGAAAGAGCATTTAGGAGCCGTCAAAATAAAAACTCTCTTATTAGACTGAAAAACTTACTAAAATAAATTAATTAAAAAAAGTAAATTAATACTACTGCAAAAATTTTCATCCGCTTTTAAGAATATTTACAAAAATATGAAAAGACTAAGAAAACATTTTAGTTAAGTATATTTTATAGTTTTAAATTGAACAAATTGAAATGTCATTGGATATAAAATTGATTTTATTGCACCTAATTACTATCTTTCCCTAATAAAACAGAAAAAATGGAAAGATTCATCAATTTATTAGTTATCGATAATGATGAAAAGATTAAAAACGGATTAAAAGAAATTTTAAGTGGGAATGGAAATAATTTACTTTTTGTTAATTCAATTTCAGAAGCTTTACCTATTTTATCTAAAAAAGAAATTGGCATATTATTAATGGATGTAGACAGCCTTTCATTCAAAGGCTTAAATGACTTTATTGAAATTAAATCGTTAAGTATTATTAAAAATATTTATATTATTGCGATTACAAAAAGTTCATACGTTGGTGTTAAAATGGTAAAAGGGCTAAATGAAGGTGCTATTGACTATATCACAAAGCCATTTAACCCTAATCTTATTCTTGCTAAAATAGAAGTCTATAAAACCCTCTTTTATAAAGATCAAAGAATTAATCAACTTCTAACTAATATCTTTCCTGTAAAAGTACTCGATGATTTAAATAAATATGGTAAATTCTCTCCGAAAAGAGTTGAAAATGGTGTTGTTCTATTTACTGACTTTGTAAAATTCTCTAAAAAAGCAAGTCAAATCAATCCACTTCAATTACTAAAAAAATTAGAATATTTCTTCACACAATTTGATGAAATAATTAACCGATATAAATTAGAGAAAATCAAAACAATAGGAGATTCATACATGGTAATTGGTGGAGTTACTGAACAAAATAACGAACCTGCAATTCGAGCATGTTTGGCTGCAATAGAAATTAGAAACTTTATGACCAATGAAAAATCTGTTGCCGAAGCTATGCAACAAGATTTTTGGGAAATTCGAATTGGGATTCATATGGGACCTCTAGTTGCAGGAATTATTGGAACTGAAAAAATAAGTTTTGATGTTTGGGGTGACACTGTAAATATAGCTTCAAGAGCAGAACAAATCTCTTCATCAAATACAATTACTATTACAAATACAATTGCAGAAAACATAAGTAATTATTTCAAAATAGAGCCTTTAGGTCAAATTGAAATTAAAAAACGAGGTGGGAAGATAAACATGTTTACTGTTGAAAAATTAAAAAACGAATACAGTTTATATAACGAAGGAAAAATTGCAAATGTTGAAATTAGGAATTTGTGTCAACTATCTAATGTAGATTTTGATCACATGAGAAAAGATTTATTGAACAGACTAAAATCTTCTCTTCCTGAAGAAGTAGTTTATCACGATATAGCACACACTTTGAATGTTGAAAAATCGGCTATACGATTTGCTAAATTAGAAGGTTTAAATGAAGAAGAAATGATGCTTTTAAGAACTGCTGTCTTATATCACGATTCCGGATATATTGTTCAATCATTAAACAATGAATGTTTTGCAATAAATTTCGCTAAATTAAATTTGCCGAAATTTGGATATTCAGAAGAGCAAATTGAAACCGTAATAAAAATAATTGAAGCTACTCAACATGATAATAAGAGACCTAAAACACTATTAGAGCAGATTATGTGTGACGCTGATCATGATTATTTTGGTAGAGCGGATTATTATGCTGTTTCGAAAAAACTTAGAATTGAGAATGAAAATTTCGGAAAAATAATGACTGAAAATGAATGGGTAGAATACCAACTTAATTATTTAGAGAACATTCATCAATACTATACCGAAACAGCAAAAAATATTCGTTCACAAGGAAAAACTATGCGAATTCAAGAATTAAAAAATTTAAATTAAATGAAAATATACACTAAAAAAGGGGATACTGGAACAACTCAATTAATTGGGGGGACAAGAGTCTCAAAAGGTTCTTTACGAATTGAATCCTATGGTACAATTGATGAATTAAATTCTTTTATAGGACTAATTCGAGATCAAAACATAAATGAAATTTATAAAAATCAACTTCTTGAAATTCAAGATAGGCTTTTCACAATTGGGTCAAGTTTAGCTTCTGATCCTGATAAATCAAAAATGAAAATCCCTGATTTATTAAACTCAGATGTTGAATTCTTAGAAAATTCAATGGATGAAATGGATGAGAAATTACCTGAAATGAAATTTTTCGTATTACCTGGTGGTCATACCACTGTTTCTCATTGTCATGTTGCAAGATGTGTTTGTAGAAGAGCTGAACGAATTATTGTAACACTGAAAGAGCATGAATTTGTTGATGAACTAATATTTAAATATGTAAATCGTTTAAGCGACTATCTATTTGTTTTGTCTAGAAAATTATCTCAAGATTTAAATGCAATTGAGCAACCATGGAAACCTAGACTTCACTAGACCTCAATAAGCCAAATAATAATTTTTAATATAATATTAAAGTTTTCAACGAATTACTTGTATATTTTGAAATAAAAGTTACTTTTGCGCCATAAAACTAAATTTAAAGGAAATGTACTGGACATTAGAATTAGCATCATACTTAGAAGATGCACCTTGGCCGGCAACCAAAGATGAGTTGACCGATTTCGCTATTCGTGCGGGTGCTCCTTTGGAAGTTGTAGAAAACCTACAAGCTTTAGAAGATGAAGGAGACATATACGAAAGCATAGAAGATATTTGGCCGGATTACCCTTCTAGAGAGGATTTCCTCTTTAACGAAGATGAATATTAAACAAAAAAGACGCGTATTTCGCGTCTTTTTTTTGTTTAATATTAGATAAATTCAAGTATACTACTTAATAATATTTCTTACCTACTAAATAATTCTGAACATAATCTTTCACACCTTCTTCCAAAGTATGAAAACCTCCTTCGTATCCTGCACTCAATAATTTAGACATATTTGCCTCTGTGAAATATTGATATTTATCTCGAATATCAATTGGAGTATCTATAAATGAAATATTCTCTTCCTTATTTAAACTTTTGAATGTGTTTTTAGCCAAATCTAAAAAGGTCCTAGCTTTTCCTGTTCCAAGATTATAAATACCACTTTCCGGTTTTCTATTTTTCAGAAATAGACAAACTTCAACTACATCTTTCACATAAACAAAATCTCTAAGTTGACCACCATCCTTATAGTTAGGATTATGAGATCGAAATAATTTCATACCTCCATTTTCGTTAATCTGTTGGAAAGCATGAAAAATAACACTTGCCATTCTTCCTTTATGATATTCATTTGGGCCATAAACATTAAAAAACTTTAAACCGGCCCAAAACGGAGGAGTTTTAGTCTGTTTTAACACCCACTTATCAAAGTCATTTTTGGAATCACCATAAGGATTTAATGGCACTAAACTAGGAATTATTGAATGGTCATCTTTATATCCAAACTCACCTAAACCATAAGTCGCTGCGGAACTTGCATAAACCAAAGGAATATTATATTCAACACAAAGATTCCATACATCTATTGAATAATTAATATTCAATTCATCAAAAATTGTTTTATCAAATTCTGTAGTATCTGTTCTTGCACCAATATGATAAATGAAATCGACTTCGTTTCCAAAATCTTTTAACCAAGCTATAAAATCTTTTCTTCCAACTTTTGAAATTAAAGTTTTCCCTTCTAAATTATGTGATTTTTCAGTTTTTGAAAAATCGTCTACTACAACGATATCATTTATACCTTCTGCATTTAGACGACCAACTAAACAACTTCCAATAAATCCTGCTGCACCTGTTACTACAATCATTTTATTAAAATAAACCGTTAATTTCAGCGTCAATTGAATTAATAATTTTCCCTAAATCTTCTTGACTTTCTGGAAAACGATTATTATCGACATCAATAATTAGTAATTTTCCTTTGTCGTATGTAGATATCCAAGCTTCATATCTCTCATTTAAGCGTTTTAAATAGTCTAATCGAATGCTTTCTTCATATTCTCGACCTCTTTGTTGAATTTGATTCACTAAGGTTGGAACACTTGCTCTCAAATAAATTAATAAATCAGGAGCTGAAACAAACGAATCCATTAAATTAAATAATGAAAAATAATTTTCAAAATCTCGTGTTGTCATCAAACCCATTGAATGAAGATTAGGTGCAAAAATAAATGCATCTTCATAAATAGTTCTGTCTTGAATTACACTTTGCTTAGTTTCTTTAATTTCCTGAATTTGCGTAAAACGACTATTCAAATAATATATTTGAAGATTGAAAGACCATCGTTGCATATCTTCATAGAAATCATTCAAATAAGGATTTTGTTCCACATCTTCAAGATGTGTGTCCCATCCATAATGTTTTGCCAACATATTTGTCAATGTAGTTTTTCCTGAACCAATATTTCCTGCTACTGCGATATGCATAATCTAAAAATTTTCAACCTGAATGCATCTTGCAAACGGGTTACTAAATTACAAAAATTGAATAACTCTACAAGTTTATTTATCGAAAAGAAGGTGGTATTTTTTAATTTCATTTAATGTCTGAAAATAATAATTATTTCCTGACTTTTTAAAATCTATGATTCCTGAATTCGGGCATTTAAATTTCTGCTCAATATTTGTTTCAATATCAATTCTCACAACCTGATCACCCTCTAAAAGATAATAGTAATTTAGATCAACTTGAAAAGATTTAATATTTTTTCGATTAATAAAATTGACTAAAGAACCATACATATCTAGGATATAAACACCCTGGTTTAAATCTAATAAATACAAAAAATTATTTTGCTCTATCATAGAATATATTTGAATTGAATTTAATAAACCCTTTAAATTCTCAATTTCTTGGGCTTGATTTTTTTGTTGAAGTGAAAGAAGATGTAATCTTGAATTAAGCTGATCATAAACCCAAAATTTATCAGGCTGAGAAGATACCGCAATTTTAGTTGCATTATTAATGTAATGATCTTCAAAATCTATACATGTCTCAAATGGAGTTAAGGTATTATCTAAAAAACACATTTGCTGTTGTTCCTCTGAAAAAACTATTAATTTCATTGTATTAATAGTTTGAATTGATGACAAACGTCCAAAAGATTTTTCACTCTCTGAAAATTTCAACCTTCCAAGTGAGTCAAATTTTTGTATTAATTCTTTTTTAGAAATATAAGTGTTTCCTAAAATATCAACTGTCCAAATATCTAATGAATCTATCTTATAAGATAATCTTTCAACCCACTCAAACTTCTCCTGAGCCCTTATTACAATAGAAAAAAAACTAAACAATATACAAATGCGAATTTTCATCTATTTTGAAACTTTTTGAGATTGTGAAAATTTCAATATTTGCTCTAAGTACTTCCGATTGTTTGATAATCTAGGCACTTTATTCTGCCCCCCCAATCTTCCATTGGATTTTAACCAATTATCAAATGTTCCTTCATTTAAAACATGTAGCGTTAACATTTCTAAAACCATATCTTTAGTTCTTTTAGCATCATAATCTGAATTTAGCTTTCGTAAATTTTCATCCAACAAAGTTCTAAACAAGTCTATATCATCAGGCGTCTTGATAAATTCTATTATCCATTCATGCTTACCTCTCGTATTGTCTTCCATAAAAACTGGACAAGCTGTATAATCTCTAATTTGAGCATCCAATGCAATACACGTTTCAGTTATGGCTTTTTCGGTATTATCAACTATCAATTCTTCACCGAAAACATTAATGAAACTTTTTGTTCGGCCTGTAATTAAAAATTTATACGGTAAAATAGATGTAAATTTTATTGTATCTCCAATTATATATCTCCACAAACCAGCATTTGTAGAAATTACAAGCGCATAATTTCTTTCTAATTCGATTTCAGACAAATTTAAAACCGACTTTGAATTTTTCCCTTCAAACTGATCCATAGGGATAAATTCATAAAATATTCCATAATCTAACATTAAAAGTAGTTCATTCGAATCTTTAGAATCTTGAATTCCAAAAAAACCTTCTGAAGCATTATAAGACTCAACATAATTCATGGTTGAATCAGGAATTAATTTTTGAAACTCTTTCTTATATGGTTCAAAACTTACACCGCCATGCATAAACAACTCTAAATTTGGCCAAACTTCTTTTAAATTTTTCTTGCCTGAAAATTCTAGAATTTTATTCGCTAGAACCATTGTCCAACTGGGAACGCCGATCAAAATCCGCACATCTTCATGCATCGTTTTTAAAGCCATTTGTTCTATTTTCTCCTCCCACTCATTCATCAATGCTATTTCTTTCGAAGGCGTTCTTTTTGTTTCTGCCCACCAAGGTAACGTCTTTATAATTATTGCTGATAAATCTCCATAATAGGATTTAGTTGATAATGAATTTACATCCGTGCTTCCACCTATTACCAAATGTTTTCCTTTATATAATTTTCCTTTTGGATTATTTTTGTAATATAAAGCTAATAAGTCTTTTCCACCTTTTTGATGACAATATTCTAATGACTCTTTTGTAACTGGTATCAACTTACTTCTTTCAGAAGTTGTACCTGAAGATTTAGCGAACCATTTCGTTTCAGTAGGCCAAATTAAATTTTGTTCTCCAGCCATTAATCTATCAACCCAAGGCTTTAGATCTTCATACTCTTGTAATGGAGATGATAAACGGAATTGATTGTAATCTTTAATCTTTGAATAACTGTATTTTATTCCCCATTCTGTATTTGAAGCTGATTTTAACAAATCAATTAACGTTTCAAACTGAACCTCTAATGGGAATTCACGAAACAAATCAATTTGATTAATTCGCCTTTTTATATACCAGGAAAAAAATGAGTTTATTGGCATTAAAATTTAAACTTTATTTTAAAGACTAATTGTCCATTAATACACTATAAAAAAAAATCCTGCTCTAATTGGAACAGGATAAATTAATTTTTATCAATAGAGACTATCCCCAAATTAATAAAGAAGCAAGTATACCTAAAACAATTATAGTATAAAGTGTTCCTACTGCTACTGATGAACCTTCGAAAAAATTATCTGACATATTATTTTGTTTTTTTCAAATTTATAAATAAATATCTTTTTATCCTCAATCTAAAAGAAAAATTATTGTTTTTAAATGTAAATTTCTTTTTTAACGAAACATTTAAACTTTAATTTTAACTCTATTTTTTCTTCTTTTTCTTTGTTTTACTCTGTCCTGACATTACATCATCATCTTCACTCTCACCCTCTTTTTTCTCAGGTGCACCAAAAGAATAGGTTTCTTTTCCGTGCTCATCGTATTTATATTCTTCTATTATGATTCCTTTTTTAAATATCGTTTTATGCTTTAGTTTTTGGTCGGGATAAAATTCTTCTGCTACACCTTCTTTTCTGCCTTTTTTATAAGTCTCGTGATCTTGAACAAAACCTCCGTAATAGAAAGTTTTAAACTCTCCTTCTTTTCCATCTAATTTCCAATGTTCCGTCCGAAGCAGGGTTCCTTCATCATAAAAATATTTAAATTCACCATCCTTTTTACCCATTTTATAATTCAAATCTTGAATTACAACACCTTTTTCATTGAAAGCTTTATAAGATCCATCTAAAAATCCATTAGTATAATTAATTTCTTTTTGAATTTTAGATCTCAAATATGGATGATATGTTTTTTGAAGACCATCAAGCAAACCATTGTTGTAATTTTCCCATAAAGTAGTATCTCCTTTTTTAGTAAAAAATATACTTTTCCCATGTTGAACCCCAACATAATAATTCATTTCCCAAGCCATTTGGGCAGTGGTGTCATAATAATAAATCCATTGTCCACTTCGAACACCCTGAACATGTGCTCTAATAACTTGTATACATCCTGTTTGATAAGTAGTTGTATCGACTCCATCTTCCTTACCGTTTACAAAAGAAACCGTACGTTCAATCAATCCATTATTATGACAAGTTTCGCATTTACCATTGTAAGGAGATGCATCAATTCCAGCTAAAAAAGTGTTATTATCTTCATTATAGGATAACTTTTCATTACAATCAACGGTGCCTGCTCTTTTTCCGCACTCCCACTCTGCGTATTTCACGTTTCTTTTACGAAGTGCTCCTTTTTCAGTACAATCTTTTTTTTTGATTGCTCCTATTTGACCATAAACAGAACTTGTTAAGGC
>CALPSU020000020.1 GCA_943326315.2 Chryseobacterium gleum | reverse complement strand
TAGAAAACAATTCTACAACTTTATTTAAATCAGGATCAAGTCGAATTGTTGTGGGGAGCGAAAATTTAAGTAAAAAAGGACAGAATACCTCATTAAAAGAATTGATAAAAATTTACAAACTACGGGAGATTACTATTATTACACGATTGCGCATACGTTGAAAGAATTGTCCAAGTTTAATCCTGAAAAAACTATAGAACTATTGAAAGAAATTAGAATAAATTACAAGCGACGATCTAATTTAATGCAAATACTTCGTGAGTTATAAATTACGCTCTCATGCAGACTAAAACAAATTCTTTATCGGGGAATATTTTTCAAAATTTAATTCAGTAATATATCCAAACAAATCTTCCTGAACTTTTGGTCGAATATCAAAAATGAATTTTACTATTGGAATATGTTTATTTTTTGTTTCTGAAAAAATTTCTTCTTGTTCATAATTATCTTTTTTAAGACTTAAATCTCCCATGAAATAAAATTCATCACCTTCATCATTTGATTTTTTTATAAACAATGGAATTCTAATCCCTGAAGTTTGTGATTCAATTATAGTTTTAACATCAGGACTTATCAATGTTCTATTATTTTTAGACATCCATTGAAAAGTAGAATGATTTAAAAATTGATCTTCGTATTTAGTTGTACTTGAAATACTATCTTCCTTTTTATAATTTACAAATAATGCACAATTACTTTTATCATCACTGATCATATATCCTCCGACATTTAAACTAACTGGATTTTTTATCCAATCAAGTATTCTAAAAACATCTTTCCTCGAATATTTTCGATACAATACAAATCCTCCTTGAAGCTTTTTACTATCAAAATCTGATAAATATTTTTCGATAGAATAATTTACAGCATCCATTAGACTTTCTTTAAAAACAATATTTTCAAGTTTTTGTTTAAATTCATTTGATAAAATAATCTTTGTGCTTTTTAACTCAATATTATTGATCGAATATTTAATATTTAAAGGGATTAATTTTCCATTTAGATTTTCGGTAACAAATTCGAAATTTAAGTTTCGCATATATGAATTCATTTTTTTCTGATTAACCTCCATGTTTAATAAAGATTTAATTTCATTTGAAAAATCAGTTATTTCAAGTTCCCCATCTAATACTAGAGATTTTAAAAGTATACTTTCTTCAATTCTCTTAACATTACAAATTTCTTTAGAGAAAAATTCTAATAGTTTCTTTAATTCCTCTTGTAAGGTGATCTTTTCAATTGTAGAAATAAAATTAAAATAGGATTTAGAATATTCTACATACGAAAAAGGATCTCGAGCTCCATATTGCAAAAAATCTATCATTGTGGGTATTCTTCCAATCTTGTATTTTAATGCATGGTAATCGCTTAGTAAATTATTTTTGGTTTGTAAATTTGAATTGTTTATTGATTCAAAAATTTTTTCTTTAATTACTCTTTCAAAATAAATAGATGAGGAACCTGGAATAAATAGATTAGAGTTTACCATTAATTTTCTCAATGTATCTTTATTGAAAGAAGTGTCTCCAAATAAAGCAATTGGAATTAAGAAATTATTTTTATAATTCGCAATAAAATCAATTACGGTAACATATTCCTTATTTGTAGTTTTTCTTAAACCACGTCCTAATTGTTGTATGAAAATAATAGAAGATTGAGTAGGTCTCAACATAACGATCTGATTAATTTTTGGTATATCCACACCTTCATTAAAAATATCGACTGTAAAGATATAATCGATTTTTTCTCCTAAATCATCAGATTCTAAAAGATTTATTGCAATCATTCGATCATCTTCTGAATTTTCAGCCGTTAGAGCGATTGATTTTATTCCTCTTTTATTAAAAGCCTCAGCTATCGTTTTACACTCATTTTGATTTGAACAAAAAATCAGTCCCCGTGGAATTCCATCATCACTACCAAAATATTTTATTTTTTCAATGATGTGATTTACTCTTTTTTCAAATTCTAAATCATTAAAACTATAATTTTCAGCTAATAATTCACCATTAATTTCAATATCAGATACTCCATAATAATGAAAAGGACAAAGCATGTCATTTTCAAGAGCATCATACAATCGAATTTCATACGCAATATTATATTCAAATTGTTCATAAACATTTAATCCATCAGTTCTATCAGGGGTGGCTGTCATCCCTAATAGAAATTTTGGGTTAAAATATGACATTAGCTTTTGATAAGAACTAGCATTTGCTCTATGCGTTTCATCAATGACGATGTAATCAAATTCATCATTTTGAAAACGTTTTAAATTGTCATCTTTGGAAATAGTTTGAATCGTTGAAAAAATTAAATCTGCTTCTATGCTTTTTTCAGAGCCAGAAAATAATCCATATCTATATGAATCGCCCAAAATTGTTTTGAATGATTCCATTGCTTTTTTCGCTATGTTTAAGCGATGGACAACAAAAAGAAACTTTCTAGGTTTAAAACTTTTAACATCAAAAGCTGAGAGAAAGGTTTTCCCTGTTCCAGTGGCAGATATCAACAATGCTTTATTTTTTCCTTGTTCTCTTAATTTTTGAATGTTTTCTAATGCAGATATTTGCATCAAATTCGGTTCAATTATATTTTTTTGAATTAGATTCAGTCCTTCTTCAAGTTGTGTAGTGAATCTCTTTTGAGTATTATATAAAAAACTATACTTACGAATAAATTCATCATCTACTGAGGTTGCTTTTTCAAATTCTTTCTCGAATTCAATTAACGTTTGTTGTATGATTTCACTTTGAAATGAAGTTGTCACTTTTAAATTCCATTCTTTGTTTTTTGATAAAGCTGCTAGTGTCAGATTACTACTCCCAATTATTAAGTTATAATGATTATCATTTTTAAAAATATATCCTTTAGAATGAAAATCACCAATTGTTGCAATCTTTAATTCAATGTTAGAAAATTGTCTTAATACTCTTAAAGCTTCCGGTTGTGTGAAATTTAAATATTGAGAAACTAGAATTTTTCCTTTTATATTTTTTTCTTCTAAATCCTTTAATATTCCAACTAAAGGCGCAATACCTCCTGTTGTTAGAAAAGCAACTGAAAAGATAAATTCTTGACAATTCCGTAATTCTTTTATGATAGTGTTCTGAACCTTAATTTTTGCTTTAGGTTCATTTGTTAATAATTTCGGCCTAAAAGTATCATCAGATTCAAAATTTAAATCAATAAATCCTGTTTCCAAACTACTTCTTAAGATATTTTTAAATGAATTCATTTAATTTTCGATTAATATTTCAACAATAGGTAAATCTGCCGCTGCCCAGTCTAAACAAGTCAATTCATCAACATCTAACCATTTTGAATCTATATGTTCGGTTAAAACAATATCTTTTGACGAACAACTACACAAAAATGTATTCATTGTAATTTTGAAATCAGGATAGGAATGATTAACGGTAATTAGATGTTTTTGAATCTCTATTTTCAAATTTAATTCCTCTTGTATTTCTCGAATTATAGCATCTTCTTGACTTTCACTTTCCTCCACTTTTCCTCCAGGAAACTCAAATTTATATGAAATATAATCGTATTTATTCTTACCCCTTTGAACACATAATATTTTATCATCATGCATAATAACGGCTGCTACAACTTCAATATGTTTCATTATTTTTGTAATTGTGTTAATATTTAACCTTAGACTAGTACATTTAATTCAAATCTAACTTTAATAAAATATTCAGATTATTCTCTGGCAGTTATTAGTAAATTCAAAACAGTACCAAATTTTTTTATTTTTCACCTCAACTTCACTAATACAACATCTTTCAACCATTGAAACGCTTCTTTTTGGTTATACTTCACACCTGAACGAATCAATCCATCCATGTCATCCAAAAAATTCGAATCTTGTTCTTTTTCTTCAATATTCAATAGAAACTGTTTTTGTGTAGGAATCGAATTCACAGAAAATATCATGTATTCATTAAAACATTCAATAATCTGATCAATGTCTATTTCCAAGTTTAACCTTGAATAATCTAGATCAAATAAATCACGTCCCTTTTTACGTTGATACAATGCTCTTAATTTTGTTCCCAACAACTCATTTACATTGTATGTTTTAATATTTGTTTTACCCGAAAACCAAGCGTTTTCCATTTCAAAAGGAAATTCCACCCAATCCATTACCTTGAAATGTTCTTTACAATTGATTTCTAATTTGAGACGTAATCGAATTTCTTCATATTCCGAAGTAAAGCGGTACAAAGCTCTTGCTCCATGCCCTTTTACTTGTGTATTTCTGGGTTCTTCAAAAAAAGTAACAATTTCACCGATCCGTTGTAAAATTGGTTTTATCGGCCCTTCTTTGATTTGAACCAAATCAATATCTTCTGAATATCTCGGAGCAGGATTTAAGTATAATTTATGCAAAGCAGTTCCACCTCTGAAAGCTAAATTTTCATTTAAAAATTCATCCGAAAATATTTCAATCAAAATACGACTGATCACTAAGTCCTGTTCAACTTGTTCAAATGAGTTCCACGGAGCGTGTTCTTTCCACTTGGCTATATATGGTTTTGGTATCATAAGTCACTTTCTAATTCAATGTTAACATCTATTTTCCAACGGTTACCCGAACTACCTGGTTTTTGATTATTTACAGGAGTCAGTAACGCGGTAAAGAATTTTTCATTTTTTAAATGCTCAAAAATAAGCGTATCTAATTCTGTTTCAATTTGAAGTTCATCCATTAAAAAACCGAAACGTTGTAATGTACTTTTGTGTGGATACCAGGTTAAAAGTTCTTGTAAATCTGCCACTTTTATCTCCTCTATTAATTCTTCTAAATTGGCAAGCATTCGGTTCAATCCGCCAATTTTTGTATGGTAATGAATTAAATCAACCGCTGTCAATGCAGGAGAAGCAACATTAAAAACACCTGCATCCGATTTTCGTTGCATAATATTTCCTTTTGGCCAATTTGATGCGTTGAAAAAATGAATACTTATCGAACCTTTATCAATATCCAATGTGGCAGGTAATTCCGTCATTACATAATCTTTCTGAATTTTCTGATGTCCAGCACCATGAATTCTCGAAGCTGAATACAAAGACACATAATATGACTTATTCAAATAACGGAAAAGTTTATCAATGAATAATTCGATAGGCAAACGTCCCATACTTTGATAACGTGGAGGTAAAATAATGTAAAAACCTTTTCTTAAATTGATAATTTTTCCTTTATCCACTACCCGAGATAATTCACGCTTTACAGCTGTCTCCGTTTTACCGCTTGCCCGCACCAGTTCCTCGAATGAAAAAGCATATTCTTCATAGCTTAACAACTGATTTATGAATTCATCAACAGACATTTCTTAGTATTTTTTCAAGAAAGATACCAAAAAATGGTAATAATATCAAAAAAGTACTAAAAATAATTGAAATAAAATTGAGTTTAACTATTCTAGACTTATTTAGAATAATTCACCAAGCATGCCCTCTTCTTATGTTTAGCATCTTTTTGAGTTCATAATCGCTTTTATGAAATAAATCATGAAAACTAATCTCTCTTGTTTCAATTGCTAGATCTTTTACAAAAAGAAAATCAACTATCGGAAATATCAGAAATCGAAATAATTAAATTGATCGCATTTTACCATGCAACGCAACAATTGCTAATTAACGTTAAAGAATTCTATCCAATTGAAAAAGAAACTCAATCTCCAAAAAAGGATTTCAAACATCAATTTACAAGATCTCAGCAAGTATTGACTGCACATTATTTATTCAAAATGGCTGGAATTGGTGTTCGACAAGACATAGATGTCACGGCTTGTGCTGAAATACTTCATGTTATGTTGGGATTATCGTATAATAACAAAATTGCAAATTCTGAATTGTATAAAAAGTTATTAAATCCTTTTGGGAATTCTAGTCCAAAGGCAACGATTCAAGATTTAGAAGTCATACGAAAATATTTTGAAAAGCTAAATAATCAGTATATCCTTGATTCCATTGATGAACAAATAAAGTGTTTAAAGAAAAAATAAGTACTTTAATTATCGACATTTTCTATCAAAAAATATTTTTTCAATATCTAGGGGGAGCAATCAACCACCCCTAGGGATTTTTATGTCATACCTTTGTATCATGTAATCGGTTCGAGAAGATTTTAAATTCACATTTTCAGAAAACCGGAATTCTGAATAATTGAAGTTGATGTTATCAAAAATGGAATACAATAACCATTAATATTTAAAAATATCAAAAATTGCCAAGTCGTAAAAAGTATGATTTATTAATTCTCGGGCAATAGATCGTTTGAATCTATAAAGCATCCACTATGAGAATGGTCGCGTTTTAAAATGGCAACAGGTTGCTACATTAGTTGTAAAAAATGATCTACGACCAATATGAGAACTTACAAATTGAAATAATTACTTTTTCAAAAGCAATCCATTTATTCGCTAAACCATTATACGCTTTTTTACTGTGCAGTTTCAATGAGGTGGAAGTCATAATCTCATCAATGATAAAATCAACAATTCTAACTCGTTTAATTACGGTTGTATTTCTACCTTTTAATTTTTTATCCAATTCATTTTTTTTGTTTAAATTTGTTAAAATTTTCTAGAAATACCTTACAATAAAGATGAATAAAAAATTAATCGTTTTATTAGTTGGTTTTGCATTTACCCAAGCCGTGGCTCAAATTAAAGACAAAACTCATATTCGTGGTTTTATGGATATCGGAGGAAAGTACGAATTCCAAAATATAGACAATAAAATTGTTAACGATAAACTCAATTTTGTTCTAGGTGAACAGGATTTATTTATAACATCGGATATTTCAGAACGTATCTCATTTCTAGGAGAGTCTGTTTTGAAATATGATGGCGCTTCTAGTACAAAGTTTGCAATCAGTCTTGAAAGAGCTATTTTTAAGCTAAATTATTTTGGAAACCATAGCGTCTTTGCAGGTAAAGTTCACACTGCTTTAAACTACTGGAATGACTCCTATCACCATGGAAGATTGTTTTTTCCAACTATAGGTAGGCCAGAACTTTTTAATCAATCAATTATTCCTATACATACTACTGGAATAGGTTTATCAGGGGAGAATTTAACTGATTTAAAAATTGGGTATACACTTATGGCTGGAAATGGGCTCGGTTCATCTGATATTTCAGATGATAATGTTTTTAAATCTTATGTTGCTGCTGTTCATTTTAAACCAATAGAAGGTTTAAGACTAGGAGCTTCTGCCTATTTTGATAACATTATTGGTTCTGTACACATGCATGATGCAATGGGAAAAGATATTGTTGTAAATAATCTAATAAATCAGAAATTGTTCTCAGGCTCTATAGCATATTTTAAAAATAACTATGAATTTCTTGCCGAGGGTTCAAACTGCATAAATTCAACAGATTCGATTGGAAGCAGAACTACCAAGGCAGGATATATTTATTTTGGATATAAAATAAAAGATATTATTGCACCCTATGTAAGATATGATAGAATCATTTATCAAAATGGCGAAATGTTTTTTAAAGGTGCCAATACAGAAGCCTTTTGCGCAGGTATTCGCTATGAAATGAGTTATCTTACTGTATTTAAATTAGAATATCAGTATAAGCAATCATTAAAAACGGCTGCCAGTGGACCTTCCATTTATACTAATAATGTATCATTTCAAATTGCTTTAGGTTTTTAATATGAGAAATATTATTCGTTTATCATTGATGATAATTTGCTTTTGGGTAAGTTTAACATCTTTTATCTCTGAGGAAAGTAGCTATAAAGCAGCTGTTTCTCAAGGGGAAATAGCACTATCAGTAATTGCAAATAGCAAAGGAGCACCCTCTGAAATTTCTATGTCAAAATTGAAAACTGTTTTCAGGGGTGAACAACAAAGGTGGAAAGATGGAACCAAGGTGACTTTGGCATTGATGAAAACTAACACTCCCGTTGGGGATGAAATTGCTAAACGACTTTTAGGGATGACCTCAAAAGAACTAAATAAATATTTTTTAGCACAGGTTTTTCAAGGAAAAATGAGTTCTCCTCAATTTTTTGATTCTGAAGAGGAGCTTATAACGTATATTAAAAACAATGTAGGTGCTATTGGAATACTCGGTTCTAAAAATACAGGAGGTCTAAATCCAATTTTGGTTGATGGAAAAAAAACATTTTGACAAAAAGTATTCTTTCAAATTAATTACTGTTCGGAATAAAATTATTGCGGTAGTAATTGGTGTTACTTTGGTGTTTGCTCCTTTCATTTTTATTTATTTTCCCAATAAACAAAAAGAGTTATTGATTGAAAGTTATAATAATGAAGTAAAAAATATCTCATCAACGGTAGCTCTAGGGGTTAATGTTGCCTTAATGGAGCAGAACTTTAGTGGCATAGAAATGGCTATGCAGTACGCTAAGTCAGATCCTAGATTAACTTTTATTGCTTTAGTTCAAGTTGACACTGTTGAAAGTGAAGATGGCAAAACGCGTGAATTAAAAAAAACCGTGTTTAGTGTTTATCCTGAAAAATATATCATTGATTTAAACATAAAATCAAATGACTCGACCATAGTTAAAGAGTCACTTATTAAATCTGAAATGCTTAGAGGAAATGTAATTGTTGGCTTCTCAACCTCTACAATACAACAAATTATTGCCAAAGTAAAAGCCACTTCATTTATTGGCAGCTTTTTAATTTCCTCTCTAGGCATCATTATTGGATTTCTTTTGGCACGTAACATATCTAATCCTATAAAGAAATTGAGGTATGCCCATTTAAGAGTAGGTGAAGGTGACCTTCAACAAATACTTGATGTTAAATCACGTGACGAAATTGGTGATTTAGCGGTATCCTTCAATCAAATGGTTATAAAATTGGATCAAGCAGAGAAACAATTACAGTTTCAAAAATCACGAATTGAAGAAAAAAACAAGGAAATAATGGATAGTATTTGGTACGCCAAAAGAATTCAATATTCCATGCTTGCAAAAGAATCATTAATGAATGAGAAATTTCCAGAACATTTTATTTTCTTTCAACCCAAAGATATTGTTAGTGGTGATTTTTATTGGGCTCACGATTTAAGCAATGGTCAGACTGCCTTAGTGGTAGCAGATAGTACAGGACATGGCGTTCCCGGTTCGATTATGAGCTTACTCAATATTTTTAGTTTATATGAGTCGGTAGCAGCAGAAAATCTATCATCACCGGCTGAAATATTAAATTACACAAGAAGTAAAATTATTGAGCATTTAATGGATGATGGAAGTTCTGAAGGAGGTAAAGATGGGATGGATTGTAGTTTGATGTGCTTTGACTTTAAGACTAACATACTTACTTATTCGGCTGCAAATAACCCGATTTGGATAGTTAGAAATAAAGAGATGATTGAACTGCTACCTGATAAAATGCCTGTTGGAAAACATGTTAGAGATCATTTATCTTTTTCACAAAAAGAGATACAGCTTTGTAAGGATGATGTTATTTTCGCTATCACTGATGGTATGCCTGATCAATTTGGAGGAGTGGCTGGCAAAAAATTAAAATATAGACCACTAAAGGATTTATTAATTTCAATATCCCATTTGCCTATGCAAGAACAGTCTGAAATTGTATCTGATACTTTCAATAATTGGATGGGTGACTTGGAGCAAGTTGATGATGTAACAGTTGTTGGAATTAGAATTCAATAAGGAACTTTTACATAAAATTTCTAAGGTTCTCACTTAATTTTCGTCCCAAATACTTACTAAATTTGGGATTAAGCATTTCCTTTCAATTACTAAAATCTAGATTTTAAAAGCAATTTACATCTATTTAAATCAAAAAATAAGATAAAAGATAAGTTACTATTTTTTCAACCCTATATAAGAGCAGTAAATATTGTCAATGCAACAAACTGTAAAATTACAAGCAGGCAAACAGCTGATAAAAAATTAATGGAATTGGTCGAATTAAATATGCTCAGTAAAAAGCAAGTTGGGAGAGAAACAGTGTATATTAACCACCAACTTATAAGCTTAAGTTCTGAAAAAACAGATACAACAATTTAATATTTAAATTCTTTTGTAGCTTAGCTTGATAAATTTAGTAAAATGATGGAGCATTAAGATTTAACTTTACAGCTTTCAAAAGACCAATACCTCAATCTAAATCAAGCTTTTGGTTTGCTAGTTGGTTCATCTCACGAATACGTGCTTTATTTTTTTCTTTCTGAACTTTCTTCTTATTCTTTTTCTGCTCCAATAATTTAGAATGTAACTTTTTGTTAGTTGTGTTCTTTTGCTTCGTCATTTAATTTATTTATAACTTCGAAGTTAAGAATAATTAGTATGAATATCAGAATAGCATGGTCGATGGTTTCGGAAGCTATAAATTATTTCAAACATTTAAAATAATCGAATGGTTCTAAACAGTCGTTGCATTGATAATGTGCCTTGCAGGCTGTACTTCCAAACTGACTTATCATACGGGTATTTCGAGATTTACAAAGTGGGCAAGGAACAATTGTTGGCTCTGAAAATAATACACTTTTGTCAACTTCGTGTTCGGGTGGAGCTATTCCGTATTCTAACAATTTTTTTCGTCCATTTTCGGAAATCCAATCTGTTGACCATGCTGGAAAAAGGGTTAAATCTACTTTGACATTTGAAATTCCTTTTGAATTTAAAAGTGAAATAATATCTTCTTCTATCACCTTCATCGCCGGACAACCACTGTAAGTTGGTGTTATAACGATAGAACAGACCTCATCGTTTAAACTTACAGATCTAATAACTCCTAAATCTACAACTGTTAAAACCGGAATTTCAGGATCACTAACTTCTTCTAAATATTTCCAAATCTCGTTTTCTGTTACCATTTCATATTTGGATAAGCACGCTGCATATATTGCATTTCAGCCAATAAAAAACCTAAATGTTCTGTATGTTTTCCTATTCTCCCTCCTTCTTGTTTCCAATTATTTGTAGGGATTGTTAGTGTCGCTTCCTCTAAAACAGAATGTACATTTTCCATCCAAGCTTCTTGTATACCTTCCATTGAAGGAATAATTCCAGCTGCTATAAGATTGGAATCTTTTTCGTCGGCAAAAAACAACTCGTTTGTATATTTCCACAAAGCGTCTAATGATTCTTGAATTCTAATATGAGATTCTTCGGTTCCATCGCCTAAACGAATTACCCATTCTGAAGAATGTTTTAAATGATATTTTGTTTCTTTTAATGATTTATCTGCAATTGCTGCTAACTGAACATCTGTGCTCAGAAGTAATCTCTCAAACAATAATCTACGATACGCATCAAAGAAAAATTGTCGCATAATCGTTTTCCCGAAATCACCATTTGTTTGTTCAACTAATAGTAAATTCTTGTATTCTCTATCGTAACGCAAAAATGCTAAAGCATCTCCATCTCTTCCTTTTCCTTCTAATACTCCTGCGTATTCAAGTAAATTAGTTGCTTGCCCAATTAAATCTAAAGACATATTGGTTAATGCAATATCTTCTTCTAATATTGGTCCGTGTCCACACCACTCCGAAATTCTATGTCCAAGTATCAAACTATCATCTCCCATTCGGAGAACGAATTCAAATAAATCTGTGTTTTTTTCCATTAAAGTTTATTTAGTCTAATGTCTACTGTCTAAAAATCTATTGTCTAATTAAACTACATGTGTGAAATTCCATCTGGAACATCGTAAAACATGGGGTGTCTATATGGTTTTGTATTTGCTGGTTCGAATAATGAATCTGCATCAGTAGGTTCGGAAGCAAATACATTGTTTGATTCTACAACCCAAATACTCACTCCTTCCGAACGACGGGTGTATACATCTCTTGCATTATCAACTGCCATTTGGGCGTCAGGTGCACGTAAACTACCTACGTGTTTATGATTTAATCCTTGTTTACTTCGTATAAACACTTCGTATAATGGCCATTCTTTGTTTGACATATTTTTTAGTTTTTAGCTGTTAGTGAACGATTTAGTTTATTTTTATAACTAAGCTCTAATCGCTGATCTCTGTTTACGTTTTTCCGCATAAGCCATTGCTGCATCTCTTACCCATTCACCTTCTTCTTTGGCTTTTCTCCTTGCGTCAACTCTTTCTTTATTGCATGGTCCGTTTCCTTTTACGACTTCCCAGAATTCTGCCCAATCAATTGGTCCTGATTCATAATGACCAGTCTCTTTATTAAATTTTAAATCTTTATCAGGAATTGTTAAACCAATCATTTCTGCTTGTGGAACAGTTACATCTATAAATAACTGACGCAATTCATCGTTGGTGTTTCGTTTTATTTTCCACTTCATCGATTGAGCTGTATGTTTCGAATCTGCATCATTTGGTCCAAACATCATTAAGGATGGCCACCAAAAACGATTAAGCGAATCTTGAGCCATAGCCTTTTGTTCTGGTGTTCCTTGAGCTAATAATGAGATTATTTCAAATCCTTGTCGTTGATGAAATGATTCTTCTTTACAAACACGTACCATTGCTCTTGCATAAGGGCCATATGAACATCTACAAATTGGAACTTGATTCATAATTGCAGCGCCATCTACTAACCATCCTATTGTTCCCATATCCGCCCATGTTGTAGTTGGATAATTAAAAATGGAAGAATATTTTGCTTTTCCAGTATGTAAATCATCTATTGTTTCTTCTCTATCAGCACCTAAGGTTTCAACAGCACTGTATAAATATAAACCATGACCTGCTTCATCCTGCACTTTTGCAAGCAGAACGGCTTTTCTTCTTAGATTTGGTGCTCGTGTAATCCAATTTCCTTCTGGTAACATTCCTACAATTTCAGAATGCGCATGTTGAGAAATTTGACGTATCAATGTTTGACGATACTCTTCTGGCATCCAATCTCTTGGTTCGATTTTAATATCGTTATCAATTTTATCTTGAAAACGTTGCTCTAACTCTGAAATATTTATTTCCTTCATAGTATGCTGATTGTATAAGAACAAATTTAATGAATTCTGATCAATTATTCTAAAACGATATGTTTAAATAAAATGGTTTTTAGTATTCTTGTTTGCTTCTATCTTATAGATTTCAAATGAAACATTTAATTTTCATTTCAAAATGATTAATTTTACACGTAATAATTGTTTTAAGGATGAATCCAAAATTTCACACGCTTACAATTGCGGATATTCGCAAAGAAACGGAAGATACTGTTTCAATTTCTTTTCAAATATCAGAAGATCTTAAAAAAGAATTTGCTTTTTCTTCTGGCCAATACTTGACTCTTCGTGCTATTGTTGATGGTGAAGATATTAGAAGATCCTATTCTTTGTCTTCTTCTCCTTATGAAAATGAATGGAGAGTAGCAATTAAAAAAATTGATGGTGGTAAATTTTCAACTTTTGCAAACGAAAAATTAGAGGTAGGACAAACTTTAGAGGTTATGAATCCGGCTGGAAATTTTCATTTGAATAGCTCCCAAACTCATAAGAAATCGTATGTATTAATTGCTGCCGGAAGCGGAATTACACCTATAATTTCGATTGCGAAATCTGTTTTAAACGATGAGCCAGATAGCGATGTTACTTTGTTTTATGGAAATAAAGGGTTTGCATCAATCATTTTTAGAGAAGAAATTGAAGGATTGAAAAATAAGTTCATGAATCGTTTGCGAGTAGTACATATTTTATCTCGTGAAAGTCTTGGAAACTCGATTCAAAAAGGTAGAATTGACAGCGATAAACTTCAAAAGTTACACAAAGCATTTTTAGAAAATACAACAATTGACGAAGTTTTTGTTTGTGGTCCTGAAGAAATGATTCACAGTGTAAAAGAAAATTTTGCACCGTATGTTTCAGATGCAAAAAATATTCATTTTGAATTATTTACAACTAGTGGTTCTAAGAAAGATAAAGTAGAATCTTCTGAAAAATCTCCTTCTATTGCTTCCAATGTAAAAGTAATTATCGATGGTGATACACTGGAATTGGCAATGGAATCAAATGGAGAAACAATATTAGACGCAGCTTTTAAAGCGGGCGGAGATTTACCTTTCGCATGTAAAGGGGGGGTTTGCTGCACGTGTAAAGCTAAAATTTTAGAAGGAACGGCAACAATGGATATCAACTATGCATTGGAACCAGATGAAGTAGAAGCAGGTTATATTTTAACTTGTCAAGCACATCCAACAAGTAAAACATTAATTGTATCATTTGACGAATAAAAATTATGGCATTTTTTGGTAAATTATTTAAAAAAGATTCAGGCGGATCTAAAACGCATAAAGGTTTTAACATACTGACAATCAAAAAGATTGAAAAACTAACTTCGGATAGTGTTAAAGTAACCCTAGATATCCCTTCGGACTTAAAACAAACGTTTGAGTTTATTCCTGGTCAATATATTAACTTCGTTCTCGATGTAAATGGTAAAGAAGAAAGAAGATCGTATTCGATTTGTAGTGGCCCAAATGAACCTTTAGCAGTTGCAGTAAAAGAGATTGAAAAAGGAACTGTTTCGGTTTGGTTTAATCGAACTGCTGTGGAAGGGCAAGAAATTCAAGTTTCTAAACCTGAAGGTGGGTTCCACTTGAAAACGAACGATAAAAATGTGGTTGCTTTTGCTGCTGGAAGTGGTATTACACCAATATTATCGATTGCAAAATCATTGGAAAATTCTAATGGAACACTGAAATTATTTTATGGTAATCGTACTAAGAATTCTATACTTTTCCATTCTGAACTTTCTGCTTTAAATCATGTTCAAAATCATTTTTATTTAAGCGCTGAAACTATCGAGGGTTTTCAGCAGGGTCGCTTGGATAAACCTGCTATTTCTGAAATAATTAAACAAGATTTAGATATTTTAAAAGCAGATGGATTCTTTTTATGCGGTCCTGAAGAAATGATCAAAGCTGGTGTTGATACCTTGAAATTATTCGGTGTCCCTAAAGAAAAAATTCATTACGAATTATTTACTACTCCAACAATTATGGCGTCTTCTACTCCTGTTGAGGCTTCTAATTTCTCAGGAGAAAGTAATGTTAAAGTAATTTTAGACGGAGAAGAAATTGAATTTAAATTAAAAGCGAATGGAAAACCAATACTTGATATTTTAGATAAAGAAGGTTTTGATGCTCCATATTCTTGTAGAGGTGGTGTTTGTTGTTCTTGTAAAGCGAAAGTTTTAGAAGGAAAAGCTACCATGACAATGAATTATGCTTTAACAGATGAAGAAGTAAAGGAAGGATATATTTTAGCTTGTCAAGCTCATCCTGCGAGCGATAATTTAGTTGTAAGTTTTGATGCAAAGTAAGAAAACCATTGTCGTAGTTGGAGCAAGTCGTGGAATTGGTAAAGCGATTGTAGAAAGATTCGCTGCTAATCCCGAAAATACAGTTTATGCACTTTCAAGAAACATTAGAGGAATGGAATCATTTTCTATTTTTCCAAATGTGCATTCTTTTGCTTTCGATTTAGATACGTCAACTGTTCGTGAACAGGCTGAGAAAAATTTTGCTGATATTTCAACTATAGATATTCTAATTAATAACGCTGGGAAATTGGTAAATAAGCCTTTTCCTGAGTTAACGCAAGCTGAAATCGCTTCGTGTTACCAAGTGAATGTAATTGGTGTGATGCAAACAGTTCAAGCTGCGATTCCTAAAATGGAAGAAAATGGCGGACATATAGTAAACATAAGTTCCATGGGAGGTTTTCAAGGAACTGTGAAATTTGCTGGTCTAGCGGCCTATTCCACTTCAAAAGCTGCAGTTTGTAGTTTCACAGAATTATTTTACGAAGAATACAAAGATTCAAAAATTAAAATGAATTGTTTATGTCTAGGTGCTGCTCAAACAGAAATGTTAGAAGAAGCATTCCCAGGATATATCGCGCCGGTTTCAGCAGAAAAAATGGGTGAATTTATTTCAGATTTTGCATTGAAAAGTCACCAATGGATCAATGGGAAAATTATTCCTGTTTCATTGAGTACGCCGTGATTTCGAGTGCCTCAATCACCTAATTCAAGAAAGTTAATCACCTAATTCAAGAAACTCAATCTCCTAATTTAAGAAAGTTAATCACTTTTCTCGTTTACTGAGGCTCTCGAAGTAAACTCCCAAGAAAAAATGTAGTTTTAAACAAAAAGTCGTACGACTTTTTGAATTTCATAAATTACACGAAAAAAATGAGAGCCGTTTATTTTTGAGAGCAAAAAAAGTAACTGACGATTAAAGCTTAGATATAAAACATTTTCATATCTTTATTTATCTTTTAAAATACAACAAGATGTCTTTAGAGTTAGAGAATTTAGTTAAAAATTTTGAAATC